>JAUMVQ010000274.1 GCA_030530085.1 Desulfovibrionaceae bacterium
CAAAAAGCCGTCCGCAGCTGGAAGACAGCGGCGAATTGATATGGCGCCGGATCCTGGCCAGGATAAAGGCGGCTTCCTTTCCTTTTTGGGATTCCCTTCCGGCAAGAATCTTTGCGGCAAGCTCCGTATCCTGCATCATGGAAGCCAGCGAGACGGCGAGGCGCCAGGGCGATCTGGCGGCGGCGTCGCCGCCAGGCAGGGCGAAGGGAACAAAATGTCCTGCCCTTGCCCATTGCGCGCTGCCAAGATCCATGCGGATAAGCTCGCCTCCCCAGGCTGTCCCGTCAAGGCCGTAGCCAAAGCCGTCAAGAACAAGGACCAGGGATGGTTCTTTAATGCCGTGCTCTGCCAGAACAGAGGCTGCGTGGGCAGCATGGTGCTGCAAGGTGATAAGCGGGGCCTGCCATTCCTGCGCAAGCCTTGCGGCAGTCCTGGACGAATAAAAATCAGGATGGGCATCGCAGATGACAAGCTCAGGCCGCACTTCAAGGAGGGACTGAAGATGCGATGTCACCTCGTCATAAAATACAGTTGCGCCGGCCTGTTCCAGATCGCCTGTATGCTGCCCCACAAAGGCATCACTGCCTCTGGTAAAGCAGCAGGCAGCCTTGAGATCCGAACCAGCGGCAAAGACGCATCCTGCCCCGTTTCCATGGGCAATTTTGCCAAGCTGTATGGATGCCGGTACATAGCCTCTGGCCCTGCGCAGGAAAAAGGTAGCAGGAGCGTCTTTTCCTTCATCATTCAGGGCCACTACGCTGTCATCCACGCGGCAGAGAATGTCGCGGTCGTGCAAAAGAAAACAGTCGGCAATGTCTTTTAACCTGCGTAATGCTTCGCGGTTGCCAAGGCAGATGGGATTGCCACTGCTGTTGCCTGAGGTCATGACAAGAACAGGCTCTTCCAGGCCGAGGTTGCTACATTTTTCGGCGAGTGTTTTCAGGAGGACAATATGCAGGGGCGTTGTCGGCAGCATGAAGGCAAGCGTTGCCAGGTCCGGAGCCAGTTCCTTTGGCAGCGTATTGGGCAGTGTTTGCAGGATGACGGCAGGACGCATGGGCGACGCAAGAAGCCCTGCCTCGTTTTCTGAAAGCCGGCAAAGGGAACGTATGGCTTCAAGGGAGCGGCACATAAGCGCAAAGGCCTTGTGGGGCCTGTTTTTGCGCTGCCGCAAAAGCTGTACCACATCTGCCCTGCGGGCATCGCAGACAAGCTGAAAGCCGCCAAGCCCGCGCAGGGCGAGAATTTTTCCTGCAATAATGGCATCTGCAGCCCGTTCTATGGCCGCTTCCATGGAAGCGTGGGATGGCTGCGTCCTGCCGGCCAATACATCATCATGTGCCAGAAACCAGAGCCTTGGCCCGCAATCGGGACAGGCAACTGGCTGTGCATGAAAGCGCCGGTTGAGGGGATCCGTGTATTCCCTGCGGCAGTCCGGACACATGGGAAAGCAGGCCATGGAAGTCACTTCCCTGTCGTATGGGATTGAACGGGTTATGGTGTATCTGGGACCGCAGTTTGTGCAGTTGGTAAAGGCATAGTTGTAGCGTCTGTTGGCCGGATCATTCATATCGGCCTCGCAGTCGGCGCAGATCCCTACGTCAGGACTGATAAGGACATTGTGTCCCTTATGTCCGTGGCTCATGACAATGGTGAATTCTGTCTCACTGCCAAGAGGCGGCATGTCATCCTCTGTCAGGCCGGTCAGCCTGGCCAGGGGCGGAAGACTTTTTCTGAGAAGTTCAGGGAAGGCATGCACGTCTTCGGCACGGCCCTGTATTTCGATACACACGCCTTCGCTGGTGTTTCCTACGCTGCCCGTAAGATCCAGCTCCTTTGCCAGACGGTAGATAAACGGCCGAAAGCCCACGCCCTGTACCTGTCCTGTGGCAAGAAGCCGCCTGCGCAGGACGGCTGTGCCGGCAGAAGAAACGGGTGCGCCTGTTTGTGTAGTGTTGTCACTGGGCATGATACGGCTCGCTTGAAATAAGGGAAGCCTGGCTGGACAGCAGGCTTTGTGGCATGTCTGGGCTTTCCCCACACTACACCATACAAATAGCATACAGCAACGAAAAAGGGGACAGATATGGTCTCTGTCCCCTTTCAAAAAGATATGCTGGCAAAAGCGTTTAGTTCTGCGCCTCTGCCTCGCCCAGTTTCTGCTTCAGAAGCTCGCCCAGATTCTGGGAGCCTGCTTCGGCAGGACCTGTATGGTATTCTGTGCCTTTTTCTTCCGTATGGGCAGCTTCCTGCTTGAGGGAGAGGCCCAGGCGGCGTTCTTCGGCGCTCACATGGATGACTTTGGCCTCAATTTCCTGGCCGTCCTTGA
>JAUMVQ010000275.1 GCA_030530085.1 Desulfovibrionaceae bacterium
TTACAAGCTACATCATGCTGCCCAAGAAGCAGGGCATAAACTACATGCCCACAGGCACCACCTACCAGGGTCTGAAGCCTGCCAGCAAGGCTCCGGCAGACAAGGACAAGGCCAAGGCCAAGTCTGGCAGTACAGCTCCTGAAAAGGCACACGATGTTGAGTACGATGATCCGGACAGGCCGGATCTCTCACCTGAAAAATAACGGCGTACAGACATATGACAAAGGGCAGGAAGTACACTTCCTGCCCTTTTCTTTTGCCCTATTCCCAGAGGCCGGCTATTGGTGCATCGCACTGTGGGCAGCGGCCAAGGCTTGTTGAAAGCACCCTGAAGCCCCTGCGCATGGTGCAGGCAGCGTGGCAGTGCGGGCACAGCGTCGTTTCATTCTCAGAGGAGGATACGTTGCCGCCATACACAAAGAAGAGCCCCTCTTCCCTGCCGTAGCGGCAGGCCAGTGCCACTTTCTCAGGAGGCGTGGCAGGCCTGTCCGTCATTCTGTATGTCGGGAAAAAGGCAGACACATGCCACGGGGTCTCAGGGCCGAGATCATCGCGGATGAAGGCGGCTATGCTTCTCAGCTCCTCTTCGCTGTCATTGAGGCCGGGGATAAGCAGGGTTGTTATTTCCAGCCACCAGCCGGCCTTTTTCATGGATTTAAGGTTTTCAAGCACTACGTCCCTGCTGCCATGGCAGATTTTTGCATAGAATTCCTTGTTCCAGCTCTTAAGATCCACATTGGCCGCTGATATGACAGGGGCAAGCGTGGCAAGGCAGGAAGCGGACATGCTGCCATTGGTGACCATGATGGTGTGCAGTCCCTTGTCCTTTGCAAGGCAGGCTGTCGGATACAGCAGTTCATAGAAGACAGTAGGCTCGTTGTACGTAAAGGAAATGCTTCTGATGCCGTGTTCCAGGGCATAGCTGCAGAGGGCCTCGGGTGTGACATGCTGTCCTGCCTGAAAGCGTCCTGTATCGGATACTGCCCTGGAAATGCCGTAGTTCTGACAAAAGAGACAGGAAAAGTTGCAGCCGTATGTCCCAAGAGACAGGGTTCCAGAACCTGGCAGAAAATGGAACAGGGGCTTTTTTTCGACGGGATCAAGGGAAAGGCTCACCACATTGTCGTCTACAAGGGTCACAAGCCTTCCGGCCTGGTTCAGGCGCACCCCGCAAAAACCGACATGCCCGTCGGCAATACGGCAGGCATGAAAACAGAGCCCGCAGCGGACACAGTTATCTGCCAGTGGTTCCCAGAATGCCGCTTCTTTCATCAATGCTATGCGAGCCTGCCTGCTTTTGGCAGCAGGGCTTGTCGCATCCTCCTTAAAACTGCCCCAAACACATACAGCTTTCAGCAGATATCAGGCACACATCAGAGACTGTTTATATGCCGGGCTGCCAGCTGCTGGCTTCGTCAGGGCAGGACTGTCAGTACAAAGCCGCTTCTTGTCAGATGACAAGAATATGACAAGCATATGAGAAGAATGATAAGAAATGACAATAAAGAATGCTGTAAGCAGGAGATATTTATGCCATATACTAAAAGCGACTTTGTTCGCAACGATACGTCAGATCCCGCTACTGACGATGCCGTCCGCACAATGAGCAAGGCTGCAGGCAGAGACTGCTTTGAAATGCAGTCGTTCGCAACGTGAGGAAGACAAAATTCTCGCCTTTATTGCAGAACACGGACACATAGCCCGCAGTAAGGCTGAAGCACTGCTTGGCGTAAGCCAGACAACCGCCAGCCGGATGCTCAGGCGCATGGTTGATCAGGGACTGCTGTATCAGGATGGCAGGGGGAAAAAGACGCTGTACAAAATGAAGGCATAATCCCATGCAGAGGGCAATCGTTATGGCAGCGAGCAAAGCCCGAAAGAAACTCTCTCAACGAAAGTCAGTGCGTTATCCGTTCCATTTTGCCACCACATATCTGCGCCAGGACCATCTGCCTTCGCCCACGTGAAGATTTCTGCCGAGATCAGCAACCTGATGGGAATCCATCTTTCATGCGTCTGGCGCCTTTCAAAACGCCCTTCTGGCACAGTCAATACTTTTGACTTCATCCATCTCTGTCTGCACAACAGGTCTAACCCCAAGTCTGTCGGCCGTGTCAGTTTTCTCGTTAATATAGTCAGTTATCGCCTGTAGCGACTCTGCCCTGTTAGCAAAACGCAACAAGGCCACCAGGGAGACAAAGTCAGATGCTTCAATATAGGAGTTCACTGAATCAGGAATCGTGCCAAAACGCCCCTCTATTACACACCGTAAACCAATTCCCCAGCCTTTTCTCAAACCACGTTTATAGCCAATTTTATA
>JAUMVQ010000276.1 GCA_030530085.1 Desulfovibrionaceae bacterium
ACAGCCAGGGCTACCGTTCATACGAACACAATGGCCCTGGACAACTGCGAGGCTTCACTGCAAGTCCTGCTGGGCCGTTCTCCCAGGGAAATCTGGAAGAGCCCCGAACGCGGCGCAGCCATCGACAAGCTGCCCAATCCTCCGGCCATCCCCGAAGGCCTGCCTTCCGAGCTTTTGCTGCGCAGGCCTGACATCAGGGCCGCAGAATTCGGCATCATGGCCTCCAATGCCGGTATAGGCGAGGCCAGGGCCCAGTTCTTCCCCAGTATCTCCCTCACGGGTGCCCTGGGCACACTGGCTGCCGGATTTGACAATCTCTTTACCCCTGCATCAGGAACCTTCGGCTATGGTGCCACAATCGGCCTGCCTATCTTCAGCGGCGGTGCCCTCTGGTATAACCTGAAAAATGCCGAGGCTCTCAAGGAAGAGGCCATTGCCACCTACAAGAGTACGGTTATGAGCGCCTTCAGCGATATCCGTACTTCGCTGACAGCACAGAAAGAGTCTGACAATGTGGTGAAGGCCATGCAGTCCCAGGTGGACAGCCTGCGCAAGGCAGCCAGCATTGCCCGTTTGCAGTACGACAACGGCTACACGGACTATCTGACAGTGCTTGATGCCGAAAGGCAGCTCTTCACAGCCGAACTCTCCCTGGCTTCAGCCCTGCAAAGCCGCCTGAACAGCATTGTCAGCGTGTGCATGGCCCTGGGCGGCGGCTGGGAAGATCCCAATGTCAGCCCGTCCTTCCCTGTGATCAATGCCGACAAGCTGGTCGAGGCCCAGAGGAAGGGAACTGCCGGAGTCCGTGCCGAAAAGGCTGCTGACAAGGCTGCCGGCTGGTAATATACTAGTTACGCCTGTGTTTCAGAGACGTTTCCCGCCAGGGAAATGAATCATGAAGCAGGCCCCTTTTACAGGCAAAGCGGTCATCGGGGCCTTCCCGATGGCCGCTTTTGAATTTTGAAAAAGTTTTGTCCAGCCCCTAAATAACAGGGCATGTCTGCCGATAGATACATGTGAAGGCGCAAGGGACATTTGCTCCCGTCCCCGTCTTCAGACAATCCGCATAGAGTTATGTTGCGATGCCGCAATGCAGCCCAGGATTTGTCATCGGCTTGTCATGCAGGTAGGAGAGCCCTTTTATGAGGATACATGATGTCTTTAGAAAGTGCGCTAAAATAAGCCTGTCCTGCACGAGTTTTTTCCTTCTTTTTTCCTTCTGCCTGCTGTTTTGGACTGCAACGGCCCAGGCCGCATCAGCTGCATCTGCTGCACAGCAGCCGTCCGTTCAAAAATCTGACAGTGCCAAAGGGGCTAAAGAGTCTGCTGCCACAGGATCCAGTGCCAAAGGATCTGGTGCGAAAGCATCTGATACGAAAGCCTCTAAGGCGGAAAGTGGCAGCAATGCCGCGAACGGTCATGCAAAGCACAAGAAGAAGCAGGATGCCAAGGCTTCTGCCAAAAAGCCTTCTGCTGAGGCATCCAGGGGGCTTCACGGGTCAGGTTTTGGCTTTGAGACGCAGCGTAGCAAGTCATACTGGAACAACAATGGCATAGACGGCGAGGACCTTATGCGTCATGCCGTCAAGAACAGGAAGCCGAAGCCGGCCAAGGCTCAGCCTGAGAAGGAGACACCGGAGCCTGAGAAGAAAAGAAATATGCGCTTCAGCGTGGACAGCGAAAAGTCGGACTGGCGTGCCCTTCCAGGGGAAAAGTTCGGCGAGGATGTGAATCTTAAGGGACAGCACAGAATGCGGGCGTTTGCCACAAGTGAAGACGAAAATATCTCGCTGGGCGTCGGTCCTGAAGTCATTGTGCGCGACACGCAGAATACCAAGTCAGGCCGTGTAAAGAGACAAATTTCCGTGCCCGGGAGGAGCGTATTATATAATACGCTTTGGCGGTACATCTGCGGTCACAGATGTACCGCCTGAATTTTTATGTCATTTTTATGACATGGCACTGCTGTTTTTCATTAAGAAAGGCATCACAGGACATCCCGCCCGCCAGGACGGCTGTTCCGGAAGTGTTTTCTAACGTAAGTGGGAACAGGACAGGATGATAGTATAACCGGCAGACGGCCCGTGCGGCCGTTTTTTGTTGTCCGTAAAACGGCCCGTCTGGCAGGAAAAGACCTATTGCCCTGAGGCTGAATGCGCCAGGACATACAGTCACAGTCCAAATTCTGACAAATTGCAGGGAAAGACGCTCAAAAAAGAGAAATAGAGACAATAATTACACGTAAAACCAAAGAGTTAGATATGTTGGCACGCTTGATGCTTCTATACGGCTGTCTTGATTTGTATCGCAGTTT
>JAUMVQ010000036.1 GCA_030530085.1 Desulfovibrionaceae bacterium
AGGAGCTCATAGTAGCTCCACATAAGCTCGTCGGAGACGCTCATGGTCTTGCCGAAGATCTGGGACGGAGCCTCGTCAATGCCTATGTAGTTCTTGTAGGACTTGCTCATCTTGCGCACGCCGTCGAGGCCGACAAGCAGCGGCATGGTGATGATGCACTGGGGCTCCTGGCCGTAGTGGGCCTGCAGGGTGCGTCCCACAAGCAGGTTGAACTTCTGGTCCGTGCCGCCCATTTCCACATCGCATTTCAGGGCCACGGAGTCATAGCCCTGGCAGAGGGGATAGAGGAATTCGTGGATGGCAATGGGGGTATTTTCCCTGAAGCGCTTGGAAAAGTCATCGCGTTCCATGATGCGGGCCACAGTGTAGCTGGATGCCAGGCGGATAAAGTCGGCAGCACCCATGGCACCGAGCCACTTGGAGTTGAACTCCACGATGGTCTTTTCAGGATCCAGGATCTTGAACAGCTGCTTCTTGTAGGTCTCGGCATTCTGGTTCACCTGCTCCTCTGTCAGGGGAGGCCTGGTCACAGACTTGCCGGAAGGGTCTCCGATACGGCCGGTGAAGTCACCGACCAGGAAGATAATGGTATGCCCCAGATCCTGGAAATGGCGCATTTTCTGCATGACCACGGTGTGACCGAGATGCAGGTCCGGAGCAGTGGGGTCAAAGCCTACCTTGACCCTGAGCGGCGTACCGCGCTTCAATTTCTTGCGCAGTTCGTCCTCATCAATAATTTCTGCTGTTCCGCGCCTGATAAGGTCCATCTGTGTGTCAATATCCGACATCAATCGCTCTCCTAAATATATAATGGCAGTCCAAAAGGACTGCTCTTGTACGGCTTTGCCTTCATACCCGTCACGGCAGGCAAGATCAAATACTACCTTTTGCGGCAATCTGCTTAGCTTTTCTGGCCAAGCCCGTCGCAATGGCCGAAAAGAATGAGTTCCAGCCAGTCCAGGCCAAAGTTCAGGGTCTCCTCATCGCTCTGCATGATGGCTTCCTGCCTCTTGGCATCGACCTCTACCCTGGAAAAGATCTTCATCTTCTCGATAAAGTCGCGGAACTTGTCGATCTGGTAGAGGCAGAGGACGGCCATGTTGGCCATCTTGGCATTAACAGGGGATCCTGTGGCCGCAATCATGGCTCCAAGACGCATATAGCGGTCATTGGCGGCATTGTACTCATTGAGCCCTTCATGCTCAAACCATTCCTGGGGCGTCCAGTCCCTGCCGTCTACAAAGCCTTCGCAATGCTTTTCCTGCACAAGGTAAAAGGTTTCTGAGACACCTTCCTTGGCAACAGCAGTGCCCCTTCCCAGAGGATAGCTGCGACACGCCCCCGGCCTGTCGTCGTAAATCTGGCAGCCTGCCGGCGTGACAAAGGGACAGGTTTCATCAGGGTCCTTCAGCATGCGCAGCATGCCTATGGGCAGGCCGGAGTCAGGAAAGTTCTTGATAGAGGCAAACTTGTCCAGAAAGACATCGCTGGCTATGCCCAGCCTGCGGCGTATGCGCAGCATGTCATAGGGCGTGAGCGGCAATGTGAGATGGCGGCAGCATCTGTTAAAACAGGGCGCATCAGGGCTGCACTCAAAGCAGAAAGTCTGCCCTTCCCCTATTGTCGGCAAAGAATCCAGATATTCCTGTGCTTTTTCTTCATTAAGCAGGGGATCCTGTTCGTTCTGACCCATTCCTCTTCCTCCGGCCTTTGGCACAAAACTCATTATACTAAATTACCTTGTTCAGATTGTATTCAAGGATGCCTTCGGCACCGGCTTCCTTAAGCCTCGGAATAAGGTCACGCACAATTTTCGTCTCAACCACGCTCTCCACAGAGAGCCAGCCGCCGTCCTGCAGGGGCGACACAGTGGGCGAATTAAGGCAGGGCAGTATGGCCTGCACGTTGGCCAGCTTGTCCTTGGGCACGTTCATCTTGATGGCAACCAGGCTCTCGGCACGCAGGGCGCCCTGCAAGAGCAGGTTGAGCTGCTCTATCTTCTTTCTCTTGACAGGATCTGCCCAGGCGGCCTTGCTGGCTACCAGCACGGGGTTGGAGCCCATGACCTCGTCAATGATGCGCAGGCCCTGGGCCCTGATGGTGGTGCCGGTCTCGGTGACCTCGACGATGCCGTCGGCCAGGCCTTCCACGACCTTGGCCTCGGTGGCGCCCCAGGAATAGAAAATCTGCACGGGCACATTCTTTTCCTTAAAGTAGCGCTCGGTCAGGTGCTGCACTTCTGTCGCAATGCGCTTGCCTGCCAGATCCTCCACCTTGTAGTAGGGGGAATCGCCGGCCACTGCCAGCACCCAGCGGCTCTGGCGCAGGGAGCTTTTGGCATAGACAAGATCGGACACGTGGACGACCTTGTCCTCCATGTCCATTTCCCTGAGCCAGTCCAGGGCGGCTATGCCGGCATCCAGGATGCCGTCCACGATATAGCTGCCGATTTCCTGCACCCTGTTCAGGGAGACAGTCAGCTCGGGGTCATTGACATCGGGGAAATAGTTGCGTTCGTACTTGCGGATCTTCCAGCCTGCACGGGCCAGGAGATCGTCTGTGGCAGCTTCCAGGGAGCCCTTGGGCACGCCGAATTTAAGAATGGGTTTGCTCATATCCAGATCTGCCTTGTAGCAAGGCATCCTCCATACTTCTTTTTTGCGAAAATAAAGACGTTTATGGCAGTATTTGCTGCACAAGGCTGACCTAGCGGCCGTACACTTTTTCAGGGTCAAAAACCTGCTCGGAGCAGATGCTCACCCTGCCGTTTTCCAGCTTTCTGAAAAAACAGGATCTGCGTCCGGTATGGCAGGCTGCGCCGCCTTTCTGGGTCACAGTAAGCAGGATAGTGTCGGCATCGCAGTCAAGCCTTAGAGAATGCACCTTCTGCGTGTTGCCGCTGCTTTCGCCTTTATGCCACAGCCTGCCGCGGGAACGGCTCCAGTAATGGGCTTCCCCTGTTGAGATTGTTTTGTCCCAGGCTTCCTTGTTCATATAGGCCAGCATCAATACTTCGCCATCCTCAGCGTCCTGGGCTATGGCTGGCACCAGGCCCTTGCTGAAATCAGGCTCAAAGGCTGAATCAAACTCCATACGGCAACTCCGAAACAACTGCCGGAAGTCGCTCAAGCGTCCTTATGCAGTAAATCCTGCACGGCTCTTAAGCAATTCCAGGGCAGCTGGCATGCACTTAAGGGCAGTTTCTTGCATCTGCCCTCCTGAAATGTTGAAATCTAGCCATAAAGGCAAGGCTAGGCAAGATCTGGCAGAAAATAGTTACCGGACTGCAACAGGATCGGCACAGCAGGCACGTTTGTTATGTCAGCAGCCGCAAGGGATGATGCCCTGTCCTGCCCGCTGTTGCGCAATATCCGCTCCGGCTCTTGCATTGCCTGTATTTGTAGGGGTATTGAAGGCTCTGTTCACGGCAAAAAAATGCACCCTCAGCAAAAAGTCCGGCACAGCCCCGGCACTTTCATCCTTTTTGCCGCATAATTCCTGCCATGGCAGGATGAGGGCAAAATGACAGCCGTGTACGCAAGCCGTGCAGTTTCCCGTTTTTCTTCACCAGGGACTCTGTTCAGGCAAAGAGCAAAACAGTATATCATCACCGTGTCATGCAGCAGCCACTGAGGCAATTATGCAGGACATACAAGGCTGAATTTTCCAATTGTGCCTGGTACTTCCATGTCAGGCACAAGAAAACGCAGCACGCAACTTACGACGTAACGCCATCCCCTGACCTCAAAGGCAGGGGACTGAAACGGAAATTGACTATGCCAGAGCATTTAATTAGCGACCAGCCGGGTCAGGAAGACACTTCCTGCGAAGATCAGCACCCCAAGACAATACAGACAACTGAACAAGATGATACCAGGTGCACTGACAGCCCGGCACAGGAGTTCAATACAGAGGGCCATGCTGCAGGCGATGCTGCCTGCGCAGAAAAGGAAGAGCAGACGCTGGACATTATGCATCCTGAGGATGCCCTGGATCCCATACAGCTGGAACAGCTGCCGCCGCCCATGCAGGAAGCGTGTACCAAGGCCGGATGGAACAAACTGATGCCGGTGCAGTCTGCAGCCCTTCCCTACCTTATGGACGGGCGCGACATCATGATCCAGTCACGCACAGGATCCGGCAAGACGGGAACCTACCTGCTCCCGCTGGTCATGGCGCTGCGTGCCGAAAAAAAGCATCCCCAGGCCCTTGTCCTTGTGCCTACCAGGGAACTTGCCCTGCAGGTGGCCCATGAGGCCGAAGTGCTTTTTGAAGGCACAGGCATTGTTGCCGCCGCCCTGTACGGCGGCGTAGGCTACCAGAAGCAGCTCACCCAGCTGCGCGAGGGCGCCCAGCTTGTTATCGGCACCCCGGGCCGCGTGCTTGACCATCTGCTCAGGCATTCCCTGACACTTGAACACCTGCGCGCCCTGGTCTTTGACGAAGCTGACCGCATGCTGTCCATCGGCTTTTATCCCGACATGAAGGAAGTGCAGCGCTATCTGCCAAAAAAGCGCATCTACACCAGCCTTCTGTCAGCAACCTTCCCGCAGTACGTGCTGAACCTGGCCGCAGAATTCATGCTCAGCCCCTGCATGCTGTCCCTTTCCCAGAAGCAGGTCTATGCAGCCTCTGTTGAGCACTGCTTTACCAGGGTTGACCGCATGGACAAGGACAGGGCGCTTGTGCGCCTGATCGAGACAGAAAATCCTGCCTCAGCCATTATTTTCTGCAATACCAAGGCCGACGTGCACTATGTCACCGGCGTGCTGCAGGGCTTTGGCTACAATGCCGACGAGCTTTCTGCCGATCTGACCCAGGCAAAGCGCGAGGAAGTCATGCGCCGCATCCGTGAGGGAAAGACCAGGCTTCTGGTGGCAACGGACGTAGCCGCCAGGGGCATAGACATTCCGGATCTCTCCCACGTCTTTCTCTACTCGCCGCCAGAGGATCATGAAAGCTACATCCACCGTTCTGGCAGGACAGGGCGTGCCAATGCCGCAGGCACTGTCATCTCGCTGGTGGACATCATGGAATACCTGGAGCTTGAGCGCATTGCGGCCCACTACCATCTTTCCCTCCACGAAATTCCCAACCCTACTGACGATGACGTGGCCAAGGTTGTCTCAAGCCGCCTGCTTGCCATCATGGAGGCCAGCTACCGCAGGCTGAAGCCGCTGGAAAAGACCAGGCTGCGCCGCTATACAGCCTTTGCCAGGGATCTTGCCACCCTCCACCTAGAAGACGAAAACGAGGGCGCAGGCATCAATCTTCTGGCCATGCTGCTCGATGCCTGCCACCACAACACCCTGGACGACATCCGCCTGCCGTTTCTGGCTTCCCCAAAAAAGGAAGCCAGAAACGGCAGACGGGACGACAGAATGCAGGATAATGACACAGCCGCAGATCCCGCGGGCCAGCAGTCAAAAAAACGCAGAAGGCGCAAAAAGCATCGCGACGATCGCTCCTTGCAGGACGCAGCCGCACCTGTCATGGCAGGTGCTGAGACGGATACAGCTGCTGGTTCTGCCGCTACCGAAGATCCAGCGGCCATGTCCGGGCACGAAGGTGCGGACGATCAGCAGGTGCCTTCTGACAGCCAGGCCCCCAGAAAAAAGACAGGACGCAGGCGCAGCAGGCGGTCCCCGAACAAGAGGCAGGATGGCCAGATTGCACAAAATGAGCAGGGCGATCCTGACAACATTCCTTTCTAGCACTATTCTTATACAGTGCGATGCGGCAGGGGAAGCCGTTTTCCCCTGCCATTCTGCTGTACTGCACAGGCTGTACCTTTCGTTTTTTGTACTTTCAGCTTAGCCAGGGCCAACCAACATGCTCACCCAGCCATTGCCGCAAACATCCGGCAAAAAGACAGGCATAACCATCGGTAACTTTGACGGTGTCCATCTGGGACACCAGCTTCTTGTCAGGGAAACACTTGAAATCTGCAGGCAGCGCAGCCTTGACAGCATAGCCATCACCTTCTGGCCGCATCCGCGCGCGCTTTTTTCAGGGCATGAGATGCCGGCGCTGGCCGATCCTCAGACAAGGAGCAGGCTGCTTGCAGGCCTTGGCATACAAAAAGTCCTGGATATCAAATTTACACGCGAGCTGGCAGCCCTGTCTCCTGATGAATTTGTCAGGAAATTCCTTCTGCCGCTCAACGTGGACAGCCTTGTCATCGGCTATGACTTCTGCCTTGGCAAGGGACGGTGCGGCGATTTTGATGCCCTCAAGAAACTGGGCGAACGCTACGGCTTTTCGGTAACCCAGGTGCCGCCACTGCTCTTCGGCGACCTGCCCATCAGTTCCACCAGGCTGCGCCAGGCAATCAACGAAGGCCAGCTTGCCCTAGCTCTCTCCATGCTGGGACGCCCCTACTCTGTCAGAGGCACGGTGGTGCACGGCTTCGGGCGCGGCACCGGGCTTGGCTTTCCCACAGCCAATCTTCAGCCGCCGCAGACGCTGCTTCCGCCGGACGGGGTCTATGCAGGCATTGTCCTGCACAAGGACGCCTTCTATCCTGCCGTCACCAATATCGGCTTTGCACCGACATTCGGGGGTACTGAGCGGACCATAGAAAGCTTTATCCTGGAAGGCAGTCCGACGCTGTATGATGAAGAGATTGAGCTGCTCTTTCTGCGCCGCCTGCGGGATGAGAAAAAATTCCCCTCTGTGCAGGAACTGACCGCCCAGATTGCACAAGACGTGGCCAGGGCCAGGGAACTGGGCTCAGCCTATATGGAGCACGCAAGGGCAGCTCATGCTGCAAGGACCTCATCCTAACCATCTGTCCTGGCCATATGTCCTGGCCATTTATCCTGATCATACATTCTGGCCATACAGCATGCAGAGAAAAGAAAGACACTGCAGAGAGACATTTAGAGAGACATTATGCCTGTTATAGAGTTTTCCTGGATATTTGATCCGTCCGCCTGGGCAGGCCTGGGAACACTTATTCTTATTGAGATAGTCTTAGGCCTTGACAACATTGTCTTTATTTCCATCCTGGCCTCCACCCTGCCTAAGGAGCAGCGCAGGCATGCCTTTGTTGTCGGCCTCGGTCTTGCCCTGCTGACACGCCTTGGCCTGCTTGCCTGCATTGCCTGGGTCATTACTCTGAAAGAGCCGGTCTTCTCCCTCATGGGGCACCATTTTTCCTGGAGGGATACCATACTTATCATAGGCGGCATCTTCCTCCTGCTAAAGGGAACGATGGAGATGCATGAACGCCTTGAAGGACAGATCTTTGATCCTCTGAGCGGCGGCAGGCACCATGCCGTATTCTGGCAGGTCATAGCCCAGATCGTCATCCTGGACGCTATTTTCTCCATTGACTCGGTCATAACATCGGTCGGCATGGTGCATCATTTGTCCATCATGTACATCGCCGTCATTGTCGCCGTCGGCTTCATGCTGCTGACAAGCGGTGCCCTGACTGCCTTCATGGAACGGCACCCGACTATTGTCATTCTCTGCCTCGGCTTCCTGCTCATGATCGGCCTGTCCCTCATCACCGAGGGCATAGGCATGGAGATCCCCAAGGGCTATCTCTACACGGCCATCCTGTTCTCGCTCATGATTGAATTCTGCAACCAGTATGCCCTGCGCAACAGGCGCAGGCGCGTGAGCATGCGTGACATGCGCGAAGCCACTGCCAGGGTGGTTCTTGGCATGCTTGGCGGCAGGACTTCCTCTGATTCCGGCCCCATGGACGCCCTGGCCTTGAGCAGCGTCACCGACGGGTCAACCTTTGCGCCGGAGGAAAGGGACATGGTCGGGCGTGTTATCCGCCTGAGCGGCAGGACGGCACGCTTTATCATGACCCCGGCCCAGAAGGCGAACTGGCTGGATGCCGATGCCAGCTTTGAGGAGGCAGAAGCCTTTGCCCGCCACACAGGCCTTTCATGGCTGCCTGTCAGGGACATGGAAACAGACGACGTGCTTGGCATTGTTCCTGTAGTACAGCTCCTGGACGGCATGGAAGGAAGGATGCAGGCGAAAAAGCAGGATGCAGGGGAGACTGCCTTCTCCCTGCGCAGCCTTGTGCAGTCAGCGCCTACAGTGCTGGAGCACACGGCCCTGGCCGATGTCCTGGCAGACTTCCGCAGCAATCCTGTGCCAATGCTTTTTGTGGTGGATGAATACGGCAGCGTTGTCGGCCAGATCCTGCCTTCCAACCTCATCTCCGTACTGGCCGGACAGATGGGGGATCTGCCCGCATCCCCGGACAGCTGCCACATGCCCGATGATTCCTGGAAACTGCCAGGCCGCCTTTCTGTTGACATGGCCATTTCCTGGCTGGGCATAGTCCCCGATGCTGACAGCGAGTCGGCTACGCTGGCAGGCCTGATTCTTGAAAAGCTGCAGCATATCCCGAGAGAAGGCGAAAAATGCCAGCTCCAGGGATGGCAGATGGAAATTACGCGCATGGACGGCAACCGCATAGACGAGGTCAGGGCCGTCAGGACAAAGCAGCCCAAAAAGAAATGATTTATGCAGCAGCAATGACCCCGCACTATAAGGGGACATCATGCCCCTTTTTTTGCACTGTTCTTTCTGATATTGTGCCTCACGTCAAAGGCTGAGCCTGTCGGCGCTGACAGGCATGTCATGCTACCACCCCTTGCAAACGGAGAGTTACTATGGCGGACGACATCAAATACAAAAGAGTCCTTATCAAGCTGAGCGGCGAAGCTCTTGCCGGCGAGCAGGGGTTCGGAATCGACCCTGAGACTGTGCACCTTATCTGCAAGGAACTTGGCACCGTCCTTTCCTACGGCGTCCAGATGGCCCTTGTCATAGGCGGAGGCAATATCTTCAGGGGGCTTTCCGGTTCAGCCAAGGGCATGGAACGTTCATCGGCCGACTACATGGGCATGATGGCCACTGTGCTCAATGCCCTGGCCGTGCAGGATCAGCTGGAAAAGCTGGGACATCCCACCCGCGTCCTTTCTGCCATCACCATGCAGCAGGTATGCGAGCCCTTTATCCGCCGCCGTGCGCTCAGGCATATGGAAAAGGGACGCGTGGTCATCTGCGCAGCCGGCACAGGCAACCCCTATTTCACGACGGATACCACGGCTGCCCTGCGCGGCATGGAGTTGCAGTGCGATGCCATAGTCAAGGCCACCAAGGTGGACGGCATTTACGACAAGGATCCGTCAAAGCATGCAGACGCCGTCAAGTTTTCCAGCATCACCTATGACGAGACACTTACCCGCCATATAGGCGTCATGGATGCCACTGCATTTGCCCTGCTGAGGGACAACAATGTCCCCATCATCGTCTGCCGCATGCTTGGCGGCGACATCCTACGTGCCATCAAGGGCGAGCCCGTGGGCACCATAGTGCAGGGCTAGGACTTAGGCTGCACAAAAGGCCGGGCTGCCCGGCCCCAAATGACAGTCCCCGACATATGACAGAATAAGTAAGGAGAATACTCCCGTGGATATGGATACATTGTTTCTGGATACCGAAGACCGCATGTCAAAGGCCGTAAGCAGCCTGGAAAAGGAATTTGCCAAGCTGCGCACCGGCCGTGCCACGACTGCTCTTGTGGACAACATCAAGGCCGACTACTACGGTTCGCCTACCCCCATCTCCCAGATGGCCTCTGTCACCGTGCCTGACAGCCGCACCATCACCATACAGCCCTGGGACAAAAGCGGCTTTGCTGCTGTTGAAAAGGCCCTGCTCAAGTCCGATCTGGGCCTGACTCCTGTCAACGACGGCAAAATCATCCGCATTGCCATTCCGCCGCTGACCGAGGAGCGCCGCAAGGAACTGGTCAAGCTGGCCCGCAAGTACACTGAAGACGCCAAGGTTGCAGTGCGCAATGTCCGCCGCGATGCCAATGACGCCCTGAAGAAGATGGAAAAGGAAAAGCTCATCTCCGAGGACGAGCGCAAGAAGAGCGAGGAAGACGTGCAGAAGATGACCGACAAGTTTGTCGGCCAGCTGGACAAGGTCACCTCGGCCAAGGAAAAAGAAATCCTTGAAATCTAACCAGACAGAACCGGTGCAGAAAAGTACGGGAAACGCCCTGCCCCGCCATGTCGCCATTATCATGGACGGCAACGGCCGCTGGGCCCAGGCCCGCGGCCTGGAACGCACCAGGGGCCACAGGGCAGGCGTTGAAACGGTCCGCAATATTGTCACCTTCTGCCGTGAAAAGGGCATCAGGCATCTGACGCTCTATGCCTTTTCCAGTGAAAACTGGAACAGGCCGCAGGCAGAAGTCAGCATGCTGTTCTCGCTGCTGGTCGAATTCCTCGGCAAGGAAATGCCGCGCATGCTGCGCGAAGGCATTGCCCTCAAGGTGTTCGGCAACATCGAGGCGCTTCCTGTGGCTGCAAGGACAGCCCTTGCCCTTGCGGTGAAGACAACGGCCAAGGGAAAGGACATGACCCTGAACCTGGCGCTTAACTACGGCGCCAGGGAAGAACTGGTCAGGGCGGCGCAGATGCTGGTCAAAAGCGGCATCAGGGCCGAGGACATTACTGAAGATGTACTGGCAGGCTATCTCTATTCGGCGGGGCAGCCTGACCCGGATCTTGTCATACGCACCAGCGGCGAGCTGAGGCTGAGCAATTTCCTGCTCTACCAGCTTGCCTATGCCGAACTCTATTTTACCTCCACCACCTGGCCGGACTTTACAACCGCCTGCATGGAAGAGGCACTTGCCGAATATACCAGGCGTCAGCGCCGTTTTGGCAGGACGCAGGAGCAGGTAGATGCCGATAAAGTATCCCTGCAGGGAGAGAAATAATGACTGCCAGTCATCAAGTTGACATTACAAGAATATGCACGGGACTGATTATCGCCGCCGTGCTGGGATGCGCCCTGTATTTCAGGGGCTTTTTCCTGCTCTTTCTGATCATGCTGGTCTGCGCCCTGGCGCTGTGGGAATTCTTTTCCCTCTTCTGGGGCAAAAGCGAGCGCATTGCCGGACGCATCTGCGCCATTATCCTTGGCTGGGGCATGATTGTGCTGACCTGGATGAACAGGCCGCAGGATGCACTGGTATTTATGGGTGCGGGCTTTGTCCTGGCTGCCATAAGCTTTCTCTTCCGCTGGCGCGTGGTAGAAAATGCCTTTGAGCCCAGCGGCATCTTTATGGCAGGCCTTGCCTATATTCCCCTGCTTCTTCTGCCGGCCACCTATCTTACCTCGGTCAAGCTGCTCTTTATCCTGGCAGCCGTCTCCATTTCCGACACGTCGGCCTACTTTGTGGGCACAAGGTTCGGCAAGCACAAGCTCTGGCCTTCTGTCAGCCCCAACAAAAGCTCTGAGGGCGCCGTCGGCAGCCTTTTGGGATGCGTCATCTTCTGCACCATCTACGGTGCCATCTTTGGCTCAATAAACTTCCTGGCCTTCATCCCCCTGGCCATTGTCATCAACTTCTTTGCACAGCTGGGCGACCTCTTTGAATCAGCCCTGAAGCGCTCTGCCAATGTCAAGGACTCCGGCAACCTGCTTCCCGGACACGGCGGCATACTGGACCGTGCTGACAGCATGCTCTTTGCCATGCCCGTCTTTGCCGTTGTCGATCAGTGGTTCCACTTCTTTTAGGCCCGGACCAGGACTGCGACATACACTGCGATCCCGGAGGATATTGTCATGGCCATGCTGTGGCCGGGGCTGACCGGTCCCGGAATACGTTATATTTCCTCTCCGCCGCCTGCTTCCTGGCAGCATGCAAGACGCCGCAACCTGGTCATCCTGGGTGCAACAGGCAGCATAGGCACCAATGCCCTGAAGGTAGTGGAGAGCCATCCTGACCATTTCTGCATCAAGGGACTGGCCTGCGCCCGCAATGTCACGCGCCTTGCGGAACTGGCCGCAACTTTCAGGCCTCCGTACCTCGCTGTACTTGACGAAGAATCAGCCTCGGCGCTGGCAGCACTGCTTCCCCAGGGCTACACGCCCAAGCTCCTTACAGGCGAGACAGGCTACCGCAGGCTTGCGGCCCTTGATGAAGCCGATACCGTGCTCTCGGCCCAGGCAGGCTCTGCCGGCCTGAAAGGCACGCTGTCCGCAGTCCTCGCAGGCAAGGTTGTCTGCCTTGCCAACAAGGAATCGCTTGTGCTGGCAGGCGACATGATAAGGCACGTCTGCCATGAGCGGGGTTCCAGCATATTGCCGGTTGACTCCGAGCATTTTGCGCTCTTTGACTGCCTCTCAGGCAGGGGCGAGGATGCCGACAGCCTGATACTCACGGCCTCTGGAGGCCCTTTCAGGGGCAAAAAGCTGCAGGATCTTGCAGAAGTTACCCCGGCCCAGGCCCTGAAGCACCCCAACTGGAACATGGGGGCCAAGATAACCATTGATTCGGCGACCCTCATGAACAAGGCGCTGGAATTTATCGAGGCCTGCCAGCTGTACGGCGTGTCTCCTGACAAGGTGCAGGTGCTCATCCATCCACAGTCTATTATTCACTCCCTTGTCGTCTTCAAGGACGGCAGCCAGCTGGCACAGCTGGCCGTCCCTGACATGCGCCTGCCCATAGGCTCATGCCTGCTCTGGCCTTTGGTGGAACGGCCGCTGGTCGAGCCGCTTATGCTGGCTAAGGCAGGGAACCTCTCCTTCTTTGACGTGGACAATACGACTTTTCCGTCCATTGAGCTGGCACGCAAGGCCATGCAGGTGCGCGGCGGCATGAGCGTTGTCCTGAATGCAGCCGATGAAGCGGCAGTAGAACTCTTTTTAAACGGCAAGTGCAGCTTTACGGATATTACAGACTGCGTGACGCAGGCCATGGAGCATCATCTCTGCAGCATGCGCTCAGGCGGGACTGAAAAAAATGCCCCATTCAGCCTCTCCTGCGACATGCTCTCCATGAAGGGCGCAGAACTTGAGGAGGCCTGTTGGGAAAAGGTGCAGGCCATAGAGTCTCTCTGCACCCGGACTGCTGCCTTTGTACAAAACCACACCGCACGCGGAGGTCAGACACTTTGTTGACAGTCTTAGCTGTTGTAGTTGTTTTTGGCGGTCTTATCTTCTTTCATGAACTTGGCCACTTCTCTGCCGCCAGAGCCCTTGGCATGGGTGTCTCCACCTTTTCCCTGGGCTTCGGGCCCAAGATTCTCAAGGTAAAGAAAGGCAAGACAGAGTATGCCCTCTCCCTGCTTCCCTTGGGCGGCTATGTTGCCCTGGTCGGCGAACAGGATGACCAGGAACTGCCCGAAGGCTTTACCAGGGAAGAATCCTTCTCCGATCGCCCTGCCTGGCAGCGGCTGATCGTTGTCCTGGCAGGCCCCATTGCCAACATGGTGCTGGCTCTTATTCTGTGCATCATCCTGACCTTGGGCTGGGGCATACAGACCATGACCCCGAACATAGGCGAGGTTACTGATGGCAGCCCTGCCAAGGCAGCCGGCATGGCTGCCGGCGATACTATTGTCTCCATCAACGGCAAGGACATAGCCTCCTGGCAGGAAATGTCCGATGCCATCGCTGAGAGCAACGGGCAGCCCCTGCACATGATGATTGACAGGAAGGACAGCCTTCTTGAGATAACCGTGACCCCTGAGCGCAGCGAGCGAAAAACCATCTTTGGCGACACAGAGATTGCCTGGCTCATAGGCGTGCGCTCATCAGGAGCCTATACAACCAGCCAGCCCGGATTTGCCGGAGCCATTGCCGGAGGCTGGGACCAGTGCATCAGCATGATCTCCATGACCTGGCAGGGCTTTGTAAAGCTTGTCCAGCGCGTCATTCCGGCCGATCAGGTGGGCGGTCCCATCATGATTGCCCAGGTTATAGGCGAGTCCTCTGCCAATCTTGCAGGGGTCCTGGGCCTGGCCGCCCTCATCAGCATCAACTTAGGCATCCTGAACCTGCTGCCAGTGCCCGTCCTGGACGGCGGTGCTGCCGTGTTCTGCCTCTGGGAAATCATCTTCAGGCGTCCTCTCAACAAGAAGATTACCACATGGTCCTTCCGCTTTGGCATCGCCCTGCTGCTGGCACTCATGGTCTTTGCCACCTTCAATGACATCATGCGCATCATGAAGGGCTAAGCAG
>JAUMVQ010000037.1 GCA_030530085.1 Desulfovibrionaceae bacterium
GCCTTGCCGCCTTCCTCGCGGTCAAGGATGCAGCATACGGCCACAATCTTGAGCCCGGAGAGCTCGATGCGCTGGCAGGCCTTTAACAGGGAGCCGCCTGTTGTGACCACGTCTTCGAGAACGACGACGGGATCGCCTTCCTTGAGGTTGGCCAGCCCTTCCACAAACTGGTTGGTGCCATGTCCCTTGGATTCCTTGCGGACCAGGAGGCCGGGGAGCGGGTTGCCCTTTTCATAGGAAATAACCGTGGTTGCGGAAACCAGGGGATCAGCACCCATGGTCATGCCGCCTACGCCCTTGATTTCAATGCCGCTTGCACGCATTTCGCTTAAGAGGTCGTAGAAGAGGTTGCCGATAAGCCAGGAGCCTTCGGCATCCAGGGCTGTGATGCGGCAGTCAAAGTAGTAGTCGCTCTGACGGCCGGAAGCCAGCAGGAAGGATCCTTCCTTGTAGGACTTTTCAACAAGAAGACGGGCTAGGCGTTTTTTGAGTTCGAGTTGCATATTTATTCCCTGGCTGATTTGCTGCCATCAAAGGCAGTAAGAGAAGCCGGCTCTTTTAGTTCGTTCAGGAAAGTGGCTGGATTGCTTTTAGTCGTTGAAAACGCGGCTGTAGACCGTATCTTCATAGCGGAGATAGAACTTGGGATCAAAAAGCTCTTTCAGCTTTTCCTTGCCAAGCACGTCCTGCATGGTTGCGTCAGCCATGACCAGTTCTGGGAAGGAGGTCCTTGTCTGCCAGGACTGCATGGCCAGCTTCTGGACGGCCACATAGGATTCCTGGCGGGGATGGCCGCTGTCGATAAGGGCAGTAAGGACGCGCTGTGAGAAGTAGAGCCCGAAAGAGCACTCCATATTGCGCAGCATGTTGTCAGGATGGACGACAAGGTTGCTGAGGAGGGTGTTGAGGCGGTGCAGGGCGTAGTCAGCCAGTATGGTGGAGTCGGGCATGATGACACGCTCAACTGAGGAATGGCTGATGTCGCGCTCATGCCACAGGGCCTGGTTTTCCAGGGATGCCATGGCGTTGCTGCGCAGCAGCCTGGAAAGGCCGCAGAGATTTTCGGCAGAAATGGGGTTCTTTTTGTGCGGCATGGCAGAAGAGCCCTTCTGTCCCTTGGCAAAGCCTTCTTCCACTTCCAGCACTTCGGTGCGCTGCAGATGGCGCAGTTCCACGCAGAGGCGCTCTATGCCGCCGCCAAGGATGGCCAGGGCCGTAAAGTAGTGTGCATAGCGGTCGCGCTGCACGATCTGGGTGGAATGCGGGTCAACCTTGAGGTTGAGCATGTCCAGAGCAGCTTTTTCAATGGCAGGCGTGACAATGGTGTAGGTACCGACGGCACCGGAAATCTTGCCGGTGCGCACGTCTTCAACGGCAGCAGCAAAGCGTTCGCGGCTGCGCACAAATTCTGCATAGAAGCCGGTCATCTTGAGGCCGAAGCTGACCGGTTCTGCGTGGATGCCGTGGGAGCGGCCCATGCACAGCATGCCCTTGTATTTGTGGGCCATGTCCTTCAGCGTGGCCAGGACGGCATCAATGTCTTCAAGGATTATGCGGCCGGCCTGCACGAGCAGAAGGCTACCGGCTGTGTCAACGATGTCTGAGGAAGTGCAGCCCAGATGGACAAATCTGGCATCGGGCCCGATCTTTTCTTCCAGGGAGGTTATAAAGGCAATGACATCGTGGCGTGTCGTTTCCTCGATTTCCAGTATCCTGTCTACGTCTATAGCTGCTTTGCTGATGATGTTCTGCAAAGATTCCGCAGGAATTCGGCCTTCCTCTGCCCAGGCCTTGCAGACGGCTATTTCCACATCAAGCCAGGCTCTGTAACGGTTTTCCAGGGTCCAGATTTTGCCCATTTGCGGGCGGGTGTAGCGTTCAATCATGGCGATACTCTTTAGCAGGAAGACAGCGGTGCAGCAAAAAATGGCTGCCTACTGAGCCTTCGTGGTAGAAGTGGACGGTTTGGCATCGGACTTGGCTGCTCCTCCATCTGAGGAGGCACTGGCCTTGGCATCCGTGCTGCCGGCCGTGCTGGCATTGTCAGATGCTTTTGCGGCAGGGGCACTGCCTGAGGAAGAATCCTTTTTATCGTCCTTGACGCCTTTGCGGTACCCGTAATCTGTGACGTACCAGCCGCCGCCTTCAAGAACGAAGGAGGTGGAGGACATGATGCGCGGCGAGGCGGTTCCGCAGTCAGGACAGGGCTCTTCCGGATGGTCCTCGGTAATGTGCGACCATTCCTCAAAGACTTTCTGACACTTGGGGCAGCGATATTCGTAAATTGGCATACAGGATAATCAGGCAGGAGAAAAACGTTTTTTCTCCCAAAAAAAAGGCAGGTTAAGAAATGTGAAGAAGTCTGCCGCCCCACGGGACGGCAGACTTGAAAATGATAGAAGGGCTATCCTGGAAAACAGAACAAGGGAGAACTAGGCCTTCTTGTTCTTGGCTTCCTGGACACGCTGCTTGAGGCGCTCAGCGCGACGATGACGACGGCGATCAAGTTCCTTCTTGCGTTCGACTTTCTTATGAGCCATGAGGCACTCCTTATGGAACAGCATGCTGTTCCTCATATGGTATTGTTCCCCTGAACAGGGACATGCTATCGGAAGCAACTTCTGGCAAGTTGCGACAAAGAGCTTGGTGAACAGTTCCGGTGCCGTCTGAAACGGCAGGAACTGGGACAGCAAAAACAGACGTTTTCAAGCTGTCAAGCCCTTTTGTATAAATTATTTTTTATGCTTTTGGCAAGGACCGGATGAAGGCGCACCCGGGGCTCTGTACCGTCAGGATGAGGCCATCTTCCTTTTGGCGTCAAAATAGCCGCTGATGGTGTCAGTAACGCATACCGAAAAAGATGGAAAGCCGCAGCCTGCCAGCACTTCGGCAGCGCTTTTCTGCCACTCGTCCTTCCATGAGAGAACCTGCAGGACAGGCTTTGGCGTCAGGCGCAGGCGGAAATCGGGAAAAAGCCTTTGTCCTGCCTCGTCACGCAGGTCAAAAAGAGCCGCTTCAGCCTTTCCCAGGCGCAAAAGTTCGTCAGCGTCTGCACAGAGGCCATAGTCATAGCGTGTCAGCAGGCAAGGCCTGGCCTTTTCTAAAGGCAGGGGAAAGCCCATCTCTTTGGCGTGCTCCGTAATGGCCTTCTTGGTGAGATGAGCCATGGCCAGGGGGGAGAGCACGTGCTCTTCAGCCAGGGCTTTCAGGCCAGGCCTGTACTTTGCCTGATCGTCCTCGTTGCTGCCGTCACAAAGGGTACGGCTGTCCTCGCCAGCCAGGGCAAGATGCTGCCTGATTCCCTGCATGATATGCTTTTTGCAGTAATAGCACCGCAGAGGAGCGTTATGGGCCACCTCAGGAATGCCCAGAGGATCCAGGGAAATCTCGGCATACGGAAGCCCCATGGCCCTGGCAAAGGCCCTGGCCCCCGCAGTTTCCGAGGCAGGGATGTGCGGGCCTGTGACATGGACGGCCAGCACGTCATGCTTCTGTTCAATACAGGCGGCACAGAGGAAGCGGCTGTCCAGGCCGCCTGAAAAAGCAATGGCCAGGGGAGGAAGGGAGGCAAGAAGGCTGTGCAGTTCGTTCAGCAAAATATCGTTCCTTTTGACCAGTACAGCCCGTTACAAGGCTGACACTGCCATGCCGCTACCATACAAGGCGCATGGGCACGCCGTGCTGCGCCATATATTCCTTGCATTCGCGTATGGTGTATGAGCCATAGTGCACAATGGAAGCGATGAGGGCAGCCGAGGCACCGCCCTTTGTGACGGCATCAAGCATGTGCTCAGGCTTGCCGGCACCGCCGGAGGCGATGACAGGAATGCTCACGGCATCTGCAATGGCCCTTGTCAGGGTAAGCTCATAGCCGTCCTTGGTGCCGTCGGCATCTATGGAATTGATGCACAGTTCCCCAGCACCCAGCTTTTCGCATTTGCGGGCCCATTCCAGGGCATCAAGGCCCATTTTCACGCGCCCGCCGTGAATTACAATCTCATAGCCTGAGGGGATCTCCCTGCTTTTGGGGACGCGCAGGACGTCCATGCCGACGACGACGGCCTGGCTGCCAAAGGCCATGGCTCCTTCGCTGATAAGTTCCGGTGTCTTGACTGCGGCTGAGTTGATGGAAATCTTTTCGGCACCGGCCAGGAGCACGTCACGCATGTCCTGCACCGTGCGTATGCCGCCGCCCACGGAAAAGGGAATGAATATGTTCTCAGCCACCTTTTCCACGACATTGAGGAAGATGCCCCTGTGCTCGCAGGAGGCGGTAATGTCGTAAAAGACGATTTCGTCGGCGCCTTCCTCGTAGTATTTGCGGGCGCTTTCCACAGGATCGCCTATATCAATGTTGCCGGCAAACCTGATACCCTTGGTAAGCCTGCCGTTGCGCACATCCAGGCAGGGAATGACACGTTTAGACAGCATGGCTGTGCTCCTTGCAGTAGTTATAGAAATTCTTGAGGACAATTTGTCCTGCCCGGCTGCTTTTTTCCAGATGGAACTGCGTGGCCCAGAGGCCGGGGCGTCCGTAGAAGGAACAGAAGCGCATGCCGCCGTATTCTGTAAAGCCTGTGGCCAGTTCTGGTGCCGGTTCCACATAATAGCTGTGCACAAAGTAAAACTGGGCGTCCTTGTCTACGCCGGCAAAGAGTTCGCTGTCTTTTTCCAAGACAACGGAGTTCCAGCCCATATGGGGAACAGGCGCATGCGTGCCGTCCGGCTGCTGCAGGGTGTCAGGAAATTTTTTGCAATGCCCCTGCAGGATGCCAAGAGTTTGTACAGGGCCTTCCTCGCTGCTTTCAAGCAGGATCTGGCAGCCCAGGCAGATGCCCAGCAGGGGCTGCTGCCTGGCAACGGCCTCTTTCAGGAAGATATCCAGCCCCTGCGACTGCAAGACACCCATGGCCTGGGACGCAGAGCCGACGCCGGGAAAGATAATGCCCTCGGCTCCGGAAAGCTCGGTTTTGTCTGCCGTGATGGCTGCGGGAATGCCCAGATGCTGCAGCGCACGGAGTACGCTGGTCTGGTTTCCGGCCTTATAGTCAAGTATTGCTAGCATGATGGAATCCTGGAGGGGAAAGGCAGATAGAAGTAGTGTCTCAAAAAGGGGGAAAGCCAATTTTTACCGTTCGGGCGAAAAAAGACAAGCTTGTGCGCACATGGCGCCGCAGGCCGTGCGCAAGCCTGGCGGGGCATCCTTTTTTCAGCTTGTTGTCTTGACAGTGTCTTTGCGGTACAAGTTTTCGTTTGTCGGCCTGTTTGCGGGCCGGTACACTGGCATACATAAAAGGAGCTGGCAGCGTGTCGAACAATCAGGCAGAAAATGCGTCCCTTCCCATAGGCATATTTGACTCAGGTGTCGGCGGGCTGACTGTGCTGGCTGCGCTGCTCAGGCATCTTCCCTCGGAAGACTACTACTTCCTTGGCGATACTGCCCGCCTGCCTTACGGCACAAAAGGCCCTGAAACCATTATTAACTATACCGTGCGTGCTGCCGCACGCATTGTGAAAAGCACGCCCATCAAGATGCTTGTCGTTGCCTGCAATACGGCAAGCAGCGTCTGCCTGCCCACGCTCAGGGCCATGTATCCCCATATCCCTGTGCTGGGCGTTATCGAGCCCGGCGCAAGGGCCGCAGTGTCTGCCTCAAGGTCAGGCTGCATAGCAGTCCTGGCTACTGAAGCCACGGTCCGCGGCGGAGCCTACACAGAGGCCATACACAGGCTGAACCCTGAGGCAAAGGTCCTGAGCAGGGCCTGCACCCTCTTTGTCTCCCTGGCTGAGGAAGGCTGGCTTGAAGGCGATATAGTGGAAGGAACGGCCAGGCGCTATCTCTCTGACATCCTGGCAGCTCCTGCCAGGCCGGATACCATACTGCTTGGCTGCACCCATTTCCCGCTTCTGCAGAAGGCCATAGCCAATGTTGCCGGGGAGGGCGTGCGCATAGTGGATTCGGCAGAGACAACGGCCGGGGCTGTCAGTGCGCTTCTGGCAGAACAGCATCTTGCCAGCCCTTCAGCAAGGCCTGGAAGCATACATTTTATGGCAACGGACAATGTCGCCAGGTTTGCGGCCATAGGCGGCAATTTCCTGGGGCGCTCGCTGGCCGGAACAGACGTGGAACTGGTGGATCTTTAGTAGGATCCCTCAGGCAGGCTGATGCGGGTTTTCTTTGGCAGAGCCTTGCGCATGCGCAGGTAGTGCTCTGTCCCGATGAGCCTTTTGTTAGCCTGCCCGCCTTTCATGCGCTCCCTTGGCGTGCAGGCCATGCTCTCAATGGGGCCTGAAAGTTCCTCGACAGGCGGATCAAAGACTTCCCAGAGGCCGTTGATTTCCTTGCGCGGGTTGATATGCCTGCCCGAGGCATCCTTGATGGCAATATGCAGATGCGCCCCTGAGGTTCGTCCAGTGCAGCCCACCCTGCCAATGTGCTGTCCCCGTGAGACTTCATCTCCCTTGCTAGCCAGAATCTCGGACATGTGCGCATAGGTGACGAGCTTTCCGTCTTCCTGCTGTACCTGCACCATCAGCCCCGCAGGGCCGTTCATGCCCGCCTCAGTCACCACGCCTTTTTGCAGGGACCGTATGGGCCATCCTATGTGTGCCCGTATGTCAAGGCCTGTGTGAACATGGCTTCCCCTGCCCGGGCTGCTCCGCTTTGCGCCATACGGGGATGTCACCAGCTCCCGCAGTTGCGGCCAGAGGTCCCTTACGTCCTGCGGATAGAGTTTTTCCTCGGAAATTTTATCTGCTAATTCCTCAGCCGCCGCCTCTGTCTGGTCCTTATCCTGAGCCTCTGTCTGTTCCTTATTCTGCTCCTGTTCCGCTTGTGCCCCATCCTGTGCCCCGGTTCCGGCTTTTTCTTCTGCCGCCGGCTTCCCATCTGAGGATGCAGCCTGCTGCGTGCTTTCCGCGGCAGGATTTTTGTCTGCCTCTTCAGCATACGGCTGTGAGGGAAGCATCGTCAGCATGGCCAGCACAAGCCCGAGGCTGACGATCTTTTTTTCTGCAAAAAGAGAGGAAACAAAAAGGACAGGATACAGGAAAAGGTGCATGGGAAAAGGCTTCCTTTTTTTTGCATGGCGGCTGGACCATGTTTTGGGCGTTGCATGAAAGACGGTATCTTATATAGAGCCTGACAGAGGTTGGCAAACAGATATATGGCACAAAATGTTCTTGAAATATCGCATCTGAACGTCTCTTTTTCCGGACGCACTGTCCTTAAGGATGTCTGCGCCAGCCTGCCTATGGGCGGCATGACTGTCTTTGTGGGACCCAACGGGGCCGGGAAGACCACGCTTCTGCTCAGCCTGCTGGGAGAGGTGCCCTGCACAGGCTCTATTACTTTTGCTGAAGGCATACGCAGCCATATAGGCTATGTCCCCCAGTCCCTGAACAGCGAGACCTATACGCCCATTACCTGTTCTGAATTTTTGCGCCTGAGCTTTTCCAGAAGGCCCTTGTGGCTGGGGGCAACAGCTGCCATGCGCAGCAAGGTGGAAGAGGCCCTGGACAAGGTCGGCATGGCCGGCATGGCCGGCCGCAGCTTGTCGCAGCTTTCAGGCGGCCAGCTGCACCGCGTGCTGCTGGCAGGAGCCCTTCTGGGATCGCCCCGCCTCCTCCTGCTTGACGAGCCCGCTTCCGGCGTTGACATGCAGGGCGAGCATCTTTTCTGGGAACTCCTTGATGATTTGCGCAAAAAGGAAGGCATCTCCATAGCCATGGTCAGCCATAACCTGCACCTTACGGCGCACTATGCCACGCATGTGCTCTGCGTCCATCAGGGATCATGCATGCAGGGGGCACCTAGGGACGTTCTGACTGCAGGCAACCTCATGACTATCTTTGGCATTCCCATTCATCTTTATCCCGACCAGTGTGCTGCCTCCCAGGCGCTTTGTCCCTCCTGCGGCGCTTTTGCTGACAAGGAAGACTTGCAGTATTGTCCTGCAGGCTGCACCTGCGCTCATTGTAAAACAGGCCGGTCTCTATCATGATAGCGTATCTCTGCCAGGCATTAGGCGCCCTGCCTCTGGACTGCCTTCAGCACGGCTTTATGCAGCAGGCTCTTTTAGGCCTGCTTCTGCTGGCTCCTGTCAGCGCAGTCCTCGGTGTCGAGGTAATCCATTTCCGTATGGCCTTCTTCTCCGATGCCATCGGGCACTCTGCCTTTGCCGGCGTGGCCCTCGGCCTGCTTCTGGCTTGTGACCCCAGATGGACTATGCTGGCCTTCGGCATCCTGGTCGGGCTTGGCATTGTGGCCCTGCAAAGGAGAAGCAATATCTCCTCGGACATGGCCATAGGCGTTGTTTTTTCTGCCGTCGTGGCCTTCGGGCTTGCCGTTGTCAGCCGTTCGCACGGCACGGCGCGCAGCATGCAGCAGTTCCTCTTCGGGGATATCCTGACTATCGGCCCTGACGAACTGACTTTTCTGATGGCCCTTGTGCCTGTTGTCTTTGTGATTCAGGCAGTGGGCTTCAACTCCATGCTGCTGGTAGCGCTTAATCCTGTCATGGCCAGGGCGCATGGCGTCAGGACTGCCATGTGGCAGTATCTTTTTGCTTCCCTGCTGGCTGTTGTGGTCATCTTTTCTGTCTGGACCGTCGGCGTTCTGCTGGTGACTGCCATGCTCATTGTGCCGGCAGGCTGTGCCCGCAACATCTCGTCCTCGCTCAGGGGCATGTTCTGGTGGGCCATTGCCATAAGCCTCTTCTCTTCCTTTACAGGGCTTGTCCTCTCGGCCCAGCCCTGGCTTTCCACGGCTACAGGCGCAACCATTGTCCTTGTCAGCTGCATTCTCTTTGCCCTTTCCACCCTTTCCAGGCGCTGCCTGCAGGGGCGCAGGGGATAGGGCTAAAAGCAAAAGGCCCGCTGCGTTTAAAATTATCACACTATGGGAGCATACCATGCCCGGCAATACGTTTGGCACCCTCTTTCAGCTTACTACCTTCGGCGAGTCCCACGGTGCGGCCGTAGGCGGCATAGTGGACGGCTGTCCTGCAGGCCTTGACCTTGCTACTGAGGATTTGCAGAGAGCCCTTGACAAGCGCAAGCCAGGACAGGGAGGTGCTACCACGTCGCGCAGGGAAGCGGATACGGTGCACATCCTGTCAGGGGTGTTTGAGGGCAAGACCACCGGAACTCCCATAGCCTTTCAGGTGATCAATGAAAACCAGCATTCTGCCGATTACGACAATCTGAAGAATCTGTTCAGGCCGGGGCATGCCGACTACGGCTTTTTCCAGAAATTCGGATTGCGCGACCACCGCGGCGGCGGCCGCTCATCAGGCAGGGAGACCATTGCCCGCGTGGCAGCAGGCGCCATTGCAGACGTGCTTCTTGCCGCCTCAGGCATTTATGTCTATGCCGCCTGCGAGGAGCTGGGCGGCATCCCGGTACGCAGCCTTGAGATGGAGCATGCCTTTGACAGGCCCTATTTCAGTGCCGATGAAAGCGTTATTCCCTTGTGGGACGAGCGCGTGCAGGCTGCCCGCAAGGACATGGACACGCTTGGCGGCATAACCAGGGTGGAGATACGCGGAGTTCCTGCCGGACTGGGCGAGCCGGTTTTTGAAAAGCTGGATGCCAGGCTGGCCTATGCCCTGATGGGCGTAGGTGCCGTCAAGGGTGTTGAAATAGGCGACGGCTTTGCTGCGGCAAGGGCCACTGGCAGCAGCAACAATGATCCTATCCTTCCCGGCGGCCGCTTTGCCTCCAACCATGCAGGCGGCATACTGGGCGGCATATCCTCAGGGCAGGATATCGTGGTGCGCTGTGCCGTTAAGCCCATACCGTCTGTTCCGAGAAAGCAGGATACTATTGACACTGAGGGGCATGCAGCCACGGTGCAGGTTGGCGGCAGGCACGACCTTGCTGCCATTCCCCGCTGCATTCCCGTGCACAGGGCCATGTGCAGCCTTGTTGTTGCCGACATGCTGCTGATGCAGCGCAGAATGGGGAGGGGTGATGGCGCGTACAGGCAATTCTGACATGCAGCCGGGACTTCTTGCTGAAAAGGAAAAGCCGGCTGAAATAAGCTTCACCGGAGTCATTGACCGCATCATTTTCCAGAACCGGGAAAACGGCTATGCTATCATGCGCGTCAATGCCAGCAACAATGAAGCAGGGCGCAACGGCATACCTCTCTACGGTGTTACCTGCGTGGGGACGCTGCTGAACCCGCAGGGCGGCATGCGCCTGCGTTTTACCGGCAAGTTTGTCAATAATGCGCGTTTTGGCCGCCAGTTTGCCTTCTCTTCGGCAGAAGAGCAGATGCCTGCCAGCGAAAGCGCACTTATCAGCTATCTTTCCTCAGGGCTCATCAAAGGCATGGGCAGGGACATGGCCCAGCGCGTGGTGCAGCAGTTTGGCAATGATACCATGCGCATCCTGGACGAGGAGCCGGAAAAGCTGCTCAGCATACGCGGCATAGGGCAGAAAAACCTCAAGAGCATTTCCGAAAGCTGGCGCGAGCACAGAAGCATAAGCAGCCTTATGCAGTTTTTGCAGCCGCACGGCATCTCTCCTGCCTACGGCGTCCGCATTTACAATGAGTATGGTCCTAAGGCCCTGGAAAAGGTGCAGGAAAATCCCTATTGCCTGGCCATGGACATACGCGGCATCGGCTTTGCCACAGCCGACACCATAGCCGAAAAGCTGGGTGTCCCGAAAAATTCCCCGCTCAGGGTGCAGGGGGCTGTGCTGTACATGCTGCAAAAGGCATCGGACAATGGCGATGTCTTTATGCCGTACAGCCTTCTTGTGAGATCGCTTGAAGAGGAAATGCAGATTGACCCTGCCCTGATACGGCCGGCCCTGACAGCTCTGGAACAGAGCGAGCGCATTATTATTGACGCAGAACCGCTCTCTGAAAACGAATTCTGCCAGCCTGATGACACGGCTGTCTATCTGGCACGCCTCTATCATTGTGAGTCGAAGACAGCCTACTACCTTGAAAGGCTGCAGCGCATGCCGCGCAATGTTTCCTTCAGGAATGCCGAAAAGCAGGTCCAGGATGTCCTGCAGTCCTTTAAGCCAAAGCTGGCCGAGGCCCAGGCCGAGGCTGTGCGCATGGCTGCCAGAAACAAGGTCATGGTGCTGACAGGCGGTCCTGGCACAGGCAAGACCACCATCATCAGGGCCATTATCAGCCTTTTTGAAACGCTGACCAGCCGTATCAGCCTTGCTGCGCCTACAGGACGTGCAGCCAAGCGCATGGCAGAGGCGACAGGAAAGCCGGCAAGCACCATACACCGCCTGCTGGAATACAATCCTGTCGAGAACGAGTTTATGCGCAATGAGGACGAGCCTCTGGTCTGTGATCTGCTTATAGTGGATGAAGCCAGCATGATGGACGTGCTGCTCTTCTACTATCTTATGAAGGCAGTGCCGTCCGGCTGCACCGTCCTGCTTGTCGGTGATACGCACCAGCTCCCGTCAGTTGGTCCGGGAACTGTCCTCAGCGACATTATCTCCTCAAGGCGTGTTGCCGTCATCGAGCTGAACGAGATTTTCCGCCAGGCAAAGACCAGCGCCATTGTCTCCAATGCCCATCTCATCAACAACGGTGTGGTGCCTGAGCTCTTCCGCCCCTGGGAACAGGATACGGACTTTTTCTTCCTGCCCTGTACTGACGGCGAGGAGGCTGCCGATGACATCGTCTCCCTTATCGTACATGAAATCCCTGCACGCTTCGGCTTTAATCCCCTAAAGGACATACAGCTGCTTGCCCCCATGCACAGGGGAAGCGTTGGCACGCAGAACATGAATGCCCGCCTGCAGGATGCCCTCAATCCCCAGAAAGCCGGCCAGGTGCAGGTAAAGCGCAGCGTGTTCTGCTACCGCATCGGCGACAAGGTCATGCAGACCAGGAACAACTACGACAAGGAAGTCTTTAACGGGGATCTTGGCGTTATTACGGGCATAGACAAGGAAAACAAAATCGTAACGGTCGTTTTTGACGAGGAAAAGATCGTTGAGTACGAGCTTGGCGATCTGGATGAGCTGGTGCTGGCCTATGCCATCTCCATCCATAAGTCACAGGGATCCGAGTACCCCTGCGTGATTGTTCCCCTGTTCATGCACCATTATGTCATGCTGCAGCGCAACCTGGTGTATACGGCCATTACACGCGGCAAGAAGCTGGTGGTGGTAGTCGGAGAGCCAAGGGCGCTGGCGCAGGCTGTGCGCAATACCTCGGTAAAGCACCGCTATACCAGGCTGGCCTGGCGCCTTGGTAGCAGCGGGCAGGGGCTGCCTTTTGATTAGCCGGCCTGCCGCACGCAACAGGTATCAGCGTTGTACATCAAAGCTGAAGGACTCATACCACTCAAGCTTGGCACCGGGCCTTGCCCAGGCGTCATCAGGAAGTCCTGCCTTGTTGCCGAGGTGCCCCAGGTACTGGGGCAGGTTCCAGCCGAATTCAACCGGCACGGAAGGCAGGAAAACGCCTTTATGGCCGTTATAGCTTAAGACAAGGCCGTGCCTGCCTATGACAATCTGCCTGACATCGGGGCAGGTGGACAGCGGTCCTAGAACATTGATGGTGATATCGGCATCAGGCCATTCGGCGGCAGAAAGCGGAGGGAAGCGCTCATCCCTGAAGGCGGCCATGAGAGCCATGCGCCACACGTTTTCACAGAGAGGCGAGCCGGACTGGATAAGGCCTATGCAGCCGCGCAGCTGCCCGTGCATGTTCAATGTGACAAAGCAGCCAAGATGGTCGAGCAGGGAAGCTGGCATTTTGTCCGCAGCCGGGGGAACAAGCTCCTTGTCTGCCAGGGCATCGTCAATGGCTGATACGGCAATGTTTCCTAAGATGTGCTGTTCTTCTTCTGTCAGGCTGAATGGCAAGGACATAAGGCATACCTCCCCTGTTTTGCAGGATTAGCAGGATTAGCAGGAAAAAGGCCGGCATCACCATACTGGTGATACCGGCCTTCGTGTTTTTTAGTGCTTCTGAACGGCAGTGATGAAATCGTTTACGGCATCAAGCTGTTCCCAGGAGAACTCTGGCAGCTCGCGGCCGAAGTGACCGTAGCAGGATGTCTTTTTGTAGATGGGGCGCTTAAGCTTAAGGCGCTTTGTGATGTGGTAGGGCCTTAAGTCAAAGACCTCGCGGACAGCGTCGGTCAGGACGTTGTCGGGATAGGGGCTGGTATGCTGCGAGGTAACCAGCACGCTGACAGGAGCTGCCACGCCTATGCTGTAGGCTATCTGCACCTCGCAGACCTTGGCCAGGCCTGCGCCTACGACGTTCTTGGCAATATAGCGGGCCATGTAGGCAGCGGATCTGTCCACCTTGGAGGGATCCTTTCCTGAAAAGGCGCCGCCGCCGTGATGGCCGGAACCGCCGTAGGTGTCCTGGATGATCTTGCGGCCGGTGAGACCGCAGTCGCCCATGGGTCCGCCCACGACAAAGCGGCCGGTGGTATTGATGAAGATGTCGCAGTTTTTCTCGTCAAAAAAGCCTGACGGCTCAAGGACGGGGCGGATGACCTGCTCTTTGACGGCCTGGATGATCATGTCCTGGGTGGCATGAGCCTCGTGCTGGGTTGAGACAACCACGTTGTTGATGCGCACGGGCACGCCGTCCTGGTATTCAAAGGAAACCTGTGTCTTGCCGTCGGGGCGGAAGAAATCCACGATGCCTTCCTTGCGGACCTTGGTGAGGCGCTGGGAAAGCTTGTGGGCCCAGTAAATGGGGGCAGGCATAAGGGTATCGGTTTCAGAGCAGGCATAGCCGAACATCATGCCCTGGTCGCCGGCACCCTGGTCTTCGGGATTTTCCTTAAGAACACCCTGGGCAATGTCCGGAGACTGGTGGTCAATGCTGGAAAGAACAGCGCATGTTTGCCAGTCAAAGCCCATGTCCGAGCTGTTGTAGCCCACTTCCTTGATTGTCTCGC
>JAUMVQ010000277.1 GCA_030530085.1 Desulfovibrionaceae bacterium
AAGGAGTTCAACGTACTATGTGTGATGTAATCGACAGAATTGAAAATCGCGGTATCGACAAAGGCATTGATAAACTGGCCTTGCTTATGAAAAAATTATTTGATCAGAATCGTATTGAGGATGCCAAAAAGGTTTCTGAGGACAAGGAATATTGTAAGAAGCTTCTGAAAGAATTTGCTATTGTTTAGGGCGTCTGTACACAGAGAGGGGAGCATCTTTTGATGCTCCCCTCTCTTATGTCTTCTGCCGGTGCGGCATTTTGTCTCTCACGACTATTCTGAACTGATGCCTCCGTCTAATTTGTGTCTACTCCTGGCTCATCTTGTTGGTCTTCACGAGGAACCGTGCCGGTATGGCATGATCCAGTTTCCAGATGATGCTCATGGGATGGCTTCCCTTATGGCTCACATAGCTTGCCTCCCCAAGGAATGTGTATGCCTGGGCCCTGCCAGAGAGGCTGTCTGTCTTCTGGTCGCGGACAAACAGCAGCACCCTGCTCCCGCTCTGCCTGTGATTGATATAGCGCTGTCCGGTCTCTGATGTCTCAGATGTCGTGCTCTGGCTCTGCCAGTGAAACAGCGTGGAACTGATGGAATAGTCCTTGTAGAGTGTTGTTTTTGAATACTCCTTGTCCGACTTGTTCAATGTGACCATGAAGACATCGATCTTTTTGCCTGCAATCCACTTCACCCCTTCCCTCACGGTCCCTGGCCTGGCTACATCAAGAGCCGCCAGGAGCTGATCCCTGGTATATGAGCAGTGCAGTTCCAGGGGACAGTCAAAGCCAAGATCAATATTTTCTGAAATAAAATCAATATTTTCAAGCTGATAGCTGACAATGTCCTTAAGCTCGCAAAGCATTGTGGGCATAGAGCTTATCTTGTGAAGAAGCTCCGCCATTTCAGGCTCAGTCCACTCTTTAAGGCTTTCGCCGCTGACAGAAAGGCAGAACATGCGCAGCATCCTTTTGTCTTTGTTGCTTAAGGACGCAATGCTGACAGAGGCAGGGGCATCAAGGACTGTGTCACGGACAAATTCCAGGAATCTCCTTGAGTTTTGTATCGCAAAGGCCGGCAGGGCTTTCAGCATCTCCCTTTCTGTGACATCGTTGTAAGCCGCTCGCAGCCCGGCCAGGACGCACAGATTGGAGAAGGAGCTTGTGTGGTACAGCTTCCTGGGCTCTATGTGATAGTGGCGCAGGAAGTCCGCCAATGTGGGTTCCCTGCCTGTATCGTCCTTGAAATCGGCCACAGCAGCTGCAAGTCCTTTTACAGAGCTGTAGGCAGACTTGATGTTATCCAGCACATAGCTTGCAGCCAGCTTTTCCATCTGTATGCTGCATCCCATGGGAAGAGATACAAAGCCGTTTCTGATTTCCGTTCTGACACTGTTTGCAGTTGAGGTAAGCAGTGCCGCAAACTTCTCCTCAAAGCGGTAGCGCTTGTTGGCCTGCCCTATGAAGTCTAAGACAGTGAGGCAGTCCTTGCCCTGTGCCTTGCGCAGGCCTCGTCCCAGCTGCTGGATGAAGATGGTCAGGGATTCTGTGGGGCGCAAAAAGAGGACTGTATTTACCTCGGGAATATCGACGCCTTCATTGTAGAGATCGACGACAAAGATGAAGCGGATCTCCCCTTTGACAAGCCTTTCCTTTGCAGAGTCTCTTTCATCAGCAGAGGATTGCCCGGTGAGGCACAGCGACGGTATGGAACGGCTGTTGAAGCAGCTTGCCATATAAGCGGCGTGATCTATGCTCACACAGAAGCCAAGCCCCTTCACTTCCTCAATGTCAGCAACATAGTCCAGCACCTTGTCGGCAATCATGTCCGCCCTTTTCTCAGCATCCTTGCCTGCCGTATACAGCGTGCTCAGCCTGTTCTTGTCATAGCCGCCCCTGGCCCATGGAATTTTGTCCAGCCTGACCGGATCCGTGACACAGAAATACTGGAAGGGACAGAGCAGCTGCCTGTCAACGGCCTCAGGCAGCCTGATTTCAGCAGCTATGCGGTTGTCGAAGTAGATGAGGATGTTATCGCCGTCCATGCGCTCTGGCGTAGCTGTAAGCCCCACAAGAAGCTTTGGTGTAAAGTATGTAAGCAGTTCCTGGTAGCTGGGGGCTGCCGCATGGTGGAATTCATCGACAACAATGTAGTCATAGTAATCGGGAGCCACTTTTTCTGCAAAATGCTGTGAATTGAAGCTCTGAATGGACATGAAGAGTGCATCAATGCCGGACGGCCTGTATGGGCCGACCAGCAGCT
>JAUMVQ010000278.1 GCA_030530085.1 Desulfovibrionaceae bacterium
ATAAAGGCAATAGGTATAGCTACCATGCCGCTATAGCTGAGTAGATACTATTTTTCATCAATGCCGAAGTTTATGCACCCTCCTGCAAGGAGGTCCTCTGTTACGGAGGCGCTGTAGTCTGTCATGTCTTCAGCCGCTTTCCGGATGAACTCCACCTCTGCAGGACTGCAGAGGTTCTGCTCAGGTTTTGCATCGGGATTGTCCTGCAAGGCGGCGATATAGGCCATGATGTCACGGGGACAGAAGACTTCCGTGTCCCTCCCCATAAGGTACCCTTTGTACCACTCCTGTATCTCATCCTTTTTGGCGATGAATCCGGTCTGAGCCAGAAGGGCATCGACTTCCTCTGAGGTAAAGCCGAACTTGTCAGCCAGCACCACATCTGACATCCCGTCCTCTACAAAGTTATCGAACCCGCCAAACATGCTGGGGTTGGTATAGGGCAGGCAGCCTGTGAGCACGCCAAACTCAAAACAATGACTGTCAGTCATTGTTGCGCCGTACAGGCTGTTTAAAAAATCCGCCATCTCTTTGTAGTACCCGTTCTGCCGGGCCCTGAGCAGGGGGACGTCATAATCGTCAATGAGTACAATGGCACGTTTCCCGAAATGCTTATGCAGAGCCCGGCTTAGCTGATACAGGGAATCGGAGAGCAGTACCCTGTCAGCCTGCTCTTCCATAAGTTCCCTGATTTCCTGCCTGTCCGTTTCGTATACGGCCTCGCTGTCCGTAAGAAAGGCAAATTCCCTGCAGGCAGTGCCTATGGCCGAAGCCATTGTTTTCATGGCCTGCTCAGTGCTGTCTCCTCCGACCTCCCTGAAGGAGACCAAAACAACAGGATACTGGTTCATCCACTTGTCGCAGACTTCCTTGTTTTGAGATATGGCAAGCCCCTCAAATATAGCCCTGCTGTCCTGCCGGATATCACAGAAGTCGCGCAGCATGCTCAGGTTGAGCGTCTTTCCGAAGCCATGAGGGTGCAGAATAATGGATGCTTTGGGCGGGCACCAGTCCAGCAGGCTTTCCGCAAAGGTCGTCTTGTCCACATAGATGCTGCCACTCTCGCGAATTTCGCGAAAGGGCTTGCTGTCCTGGGATGCCTTGCAAAGGGGCTCATTGCCCAGAGTTACTTTGCAAAAGGACTCACCAGTCCCGCTCTGCTTTTCATTTTTTTCAGACATAGCTCATTTCTCCTTTTTGATTGTACAGCAATGGGTATCCGGACATTGCTATTCAGCCCTGAGTTCGCTGAACTGGCGGTCAAAGCCCATGCCCCAGAGGACTACGTTTTTGTATCGGCCTCTCAGTTCTGCTGCCCCTGTCCTGGCCCTGATCAGGGCTTTCTCTGCAGTTTCAGAGAGCTCATTGTCTCCGGCATTTTCAATTCCGACAACGGCACAGCGACTATTTGCCGGATCATGGATGACAAGATCCTGCCTGCCCTGCCCGCCAGGAACGCAGACTTCACAGCCTGTGCCCGCAAAAAGCTCTGTCAGAAAATCACGGTAGTAGCCGTCATATACGTCGTAATAGGTGGCTGTCTCAATCAGCAGCGCATCCAGATGTTCTCCCAGTGCCTTGGCATCGCCTGCCCAGAAACTCCGGTACAGTTCAGTCTTGTCCGTTCCTGCAATCCTTTCCCTGAAACTCCTGGCTATGGCCTCTGTGAAAAGCGTCCGCAGGCGCTTGTTGGGGATGACAAAGTGCCTGTCGCCGTCTGAGTAGATGCACCCGGAAGAATAATACAGCCACTTTTCTTTGGCCTGCTCCTTCTGTTCTTCTGTGGCAGCGGTGAGGAAGCCTGTCATATACAAAAATGCCCACAACAGCGTTTTTTCGTCATCACGACAGCCGAAGTAATACTTTTGGTCAATGCCGAAATTTATGCACCCGCCAGCCAGGATATCTTCCAGTACAGAACCAGTCAGTTTGTCCACAGCTTCCTGTATGACCTCCCTTTCTCCTGGATAGCTGAGGAACTGGTCAGGCTTTGCCTCGGGATTGTCCTGCAAGGCGGCGATATAGGCCATGATGTCACGGGGACAGAAGACTTCCGTGTCCCTCCCCATAAGGTACCCCTTGTACCACTCCTGCATCTCGTCCTTTTTGGCAGAAAATCCGGCTGTTGCCAGAAGCTTGTCTGCTTCTTCTGAGGTAAAGCCGAACTTGTCTGCATAGCGGACAGCGGAAGACGGATACTCTACAAAGTTGTTGAACCCGCTGATGATGCTGTGGTTGGTATAGGGCAGGCAG
>JAUMVQ010000279.1 GCA_030530085.1 Desulfovibrionaceae bacterium
GGTGACGAACACTATTTCGTGTACGACGGCCGCAAGTACTTCATTCAGGGCTATAACACTGAGGATGGGAAGCCGGCTCTGCAGATCTTCGGTCTGGATCCGGACAACTTTGACTATCTATGGACAGTCGTTTCAGACGACAAAAAGTTTCCTGTGGCGGAATTTGAGAGCGCTCCTATCTTCAACGGCAAAACCTTCTGGGAGGCTGAAAAGGACATTGAGTGGGTAGACGAATAAGGAGCATCTCTTGCCATTAAAAAAAGGGGCCTGTCCTGCCTGGCGCCCCTTTAAGCGGGGTATTCCTGGCGGAACAGGGACAGCCTGGAAAAAACAGTACTCAGCTGTGGATGCCCTGCATGATTTTATGGTTGCAGATAAAAGCATCCTTCATCATGAGACAAAATGGCAGGCAGAGGATAACGACTTTTCTGTCTGGAAAATACCTGAAAGGAGTAAAACTGCCATGATTAACGGCGATCCAAAAGAATTTATTGAAGGCCTGCATTACGGTGACGAACACTATTTCGTGTACGACGGCCGCAAGTACTTCATTCAGGGCTATAGAACTGAAGACAGGAAGTTGGCTCTCGAGATTTTCGGTCTGGATCCAGACAACTTCGATTATCTCTGGACAGTCGTTTCAGACAACGAAAACTATCCAGTGGCGGAATTTGAGAGCGCTCCTATCTTCAACGGCAAAACTTTCTGGGAGGCTGAAAAGGACATTGAGTGGGTAGACGAATAAGGGCCTGCCTGTACCTTGCAGGCAGCATCACCTGCCATTAAAAAAGAAGGCCTGTTCTGCCGGAGCGCCCCTTTAAGCGGGGTATTCCGGACAGAACAGGCCTTTGTTCAGGAGGTGCAGTTTAGAATCTGGGCGAGAAAGAGCAGGTCAGCGTTTCATTGTCTGCATTGCTGACGGCCGGCGGGGCTTTGGGAACTTCCCGGGCTTCCTGGGCCCTTTCCGTTTCCTCCCTGAGCCTGTGCTCATTTTTCAGGCTGTAACATGTTTCCATGAAGAGCCTGCGTACAGCTCCGCCAGTATTCTCAAGCAGGGGAATCATGCTCCTTAGCTGCATCATCGTTTTCTGCCTGTACAGCTTTTCCATGGCAGCCTGCTTTTCTGTGTCCTGCTCTTCCGGCAGCCTGTCCTGGGCAGGCTTTGCCATTTTGCCCTGAAGAGGCCTTGCAGCAGAGGTAAGGACTTCGTCTGTGCCAGGCGCTGCCTCCATTGCGGCCTTGTCCTGCCTGGCTGGATCGGGTCCGGCTCCGGCTCCGGCATGGCCGCAGCCCTCAAGTGTCAGTACCGGGGCTCTCTTCCTGATATTGTGTACCCTGTGTGCCCCGCTATGTGCAGGCGGCATGTTCTCCACGCCCGGGACGGCTCCGGTAGATCCGGACCAGGTCCTGTACCTGTATGCCTGCTGTCCTGCTCCCTGCTGCTGTCTTTGCGCCTGTACTGCCTGTACTTGTGCTTGTGTCTGCGTGCGGGCCAATGATGCAGTCTGTATTGCAGTCTGTGTTGCAGCCAGTGTAACCGGCTGGGTTCTGTAAGATAGCACAGATGTCTCCTGTCTAAATCAGGATATGTCCTGAATCCATGAGGTTAGATGCGAGGCCGTGTTCTTTGCCCTGCCTTTTCCGGCGGCAACGGCCCCGCATGGTCCTGCTTCATGCGCAGGGCATGTATTGTACGTTTTCCTCATGCCAGCTGCTTTAAGCAGGGACTGTGCACGCATGCAGGGCCTTGAGGGCCCTGTTGAGCAGGTATTGCAGCTCGTCAATGCTTTCGTTGTCACAGCCGCGTGCTGCCCTGCGTATGATTTCAGCTTCGACATAGGACAGGTGGCCGGATGCCTGCTCGACAAAGTCTGAAATATACTCGTTGAAGGGATCGTCGATTTTTCTGGCCCCGGGCCTGTTCGGGGCCAGCCTGCGGGCCCGGTCAAGCACAAACTGGGCCGCCTGGATGGCGTTTTCTGTATTCAGGCCAAGATAGGCCAGGCGGATGAGCTCGGCCTGATGGTAGGTAAACTCTGCTTCGGCTCCCTCAAGAAAGTTCATTGCCATATTGTCCAGGGCGTTCAGGTCCAGCTCCATGAACATGCCGATATCAGTGCGGCTGCCAGCCATGCCTGCCTGCCGGGGCTGTGCTGCCAGCACTGGCATTTCAGGCAGAACAACCTTTTCTGCCTGGCTGGTCATTGTAGCATTGGTCACTGTTTCACTGGTCATTGAAGCACTGCTT
>JAUMVQ010000038.1 GCA_030530085.1 Desulfovibrionaceae bacterium
GTGCAGATTTTCTGGTGTAGCAGCAACAGGGGACGCGCCCTCAGCTAGCGCAACACAAAATTGACAGCAAAGCAGGCAGCGATAACCCACATGGTGATGCCGACTTCCCGTCCGCGCCCGCACAGCGTCTTTATAAGTGCATAACTGATAAAGCCCACCCCAAAGCCTGTGGCAATGCTGTAGGTAAGCGGCATGGCCATAATGGTCAGAAAGGCCGGCAGCCCCTCAGACAGATCCTTAAAATTGATATCACTGAGTTCCTGCATCATGAGGCACCCCACCAGGATAAGGGCCGGTGCCGTGGCATAGGTCTGGATGACGCTGATCAGGGGTGCAAAGAACAGGCTCAGCAGAAAGAGCACAGCTACGGTAACGGCTGTAAGGCCGGTGCGTCCGCCTTCGGCTATGCCGGTGGCACTTTCCATATACATGGTAGTCCCTGACGAGCCTAAAAATCCGCACAGGGTGATGGACAAGGAATCCGCCAGCAGCACGGCATTAAGCTTGGGAATATTGTTGTTTTCATCAATAAAGCCGGCTTTTTTTGCCAGTCCTATGATGCTGCTCAGAGAATCGAACAAATCCACCATGGTCATGGTGAAGAGCACGGATATAAGCCCGTAGGCAATGGCTCCCCTGATATCAAGCTGCATGAAAATCGGGGCAATGGACGGAACAGAGAAGCTCACTACGTCATCTATACCATGAGGCACAGGGCCTGCCCCTGTAACCATGCCAAGGACTGTAATGCCCAGTATGCCTATGAGAATGGCGCCGCGCACCTTGCAGGCCATAAGCACGCCCATGAGAAGAAAGCCTGCACAGCTCAGCAGCGTAGTAGGCTTGGTCATGTCTCCAAGTGAAAGCAGGGTTGCCTCGTTATTGACGACAATGCCGGCACCTTCAAGGCCTATAAAGGCAATAAAGAAGCCTATGCCGGCTACGGTGGCAAGCTTTAAATTCAGGGGGACGGCCCTGACTATGAGTTCGCGTATATGGGTGACTGTCAGGATAAGGAAGGCAACGCCGGAGACTACGACGCATCCCAATGCAGTCTGCCAGCTCATACCCATGCCAAGAACGACTGTATAGACAAAGAAGGCATTGATGCCCATGCCAGGCGCCATGGCAATAGGCAGATTGACGCCAAGCCCCATAAAGAGGGTGCCGGCAACAGCTGCCAGGATCGTTGCCACAAAGGCAGCATCCTTAGGCATGCCGGCCTCGGCCAGAATGCCCGGATTAACAAATATAATAAAGGACATGGCCATAAAGGTCGTAATGCCGGCCACTATTTCCATGCGGACAGTTGTCTTGTGTTCCTGTAATCTGAACAGCCTTTCGAGGATACCTGCGCTCACAGTAGTATGTTCCTTGTCTTAAAATAATCGTTAAAGCGTCCTGCCTGCAGCCCTGGCCCGGCATCGTTCCGGCGCCTGGCAAAAGGCACAAAAAAACGGGAACATCACTGTGGCGTAACGCTCCCGTTAAAATTTTCCTGCTGTCTGCCCTCCGAGGAAGAGCAGATTTTTTGGAGGGCAGAGCTCTCAGCTAGCGCAGGACAAAGTTAATGGCGAAGCAGATGGCAATAATCCACATGGTTATGCCAACTTCACGGCCGCGGCCGCACAATGTCTTGATCAGCACATAGCTTGTAAAGCCGACACCAAAGCCCGTAGCGATGCTGTATGTCAGGGGCATTGCAATGATGGTCAAAAAGCAGGGAAGCCCTTCTGACAAATCCTTGAAATCGATTCCGCCAACTTCCTGAATCATGAGGGCACCAACCAGGATAAGGGCGGGTGCAGTGGCAAAGCCCTGAATTACGCTGACCAGCGGGGCAAATATGAGGCTTATGAGGAAAAGGACGGCAACGGTAACGGCAGTGAGGCCGGTGCGGCCGCCTTCGGCAATGCCTGTGGCACTTTCAACATAGACAGTGGCAGCAGGCGTACCCAGAATGCCTGACAATGTAGTCGAGCAGGAGTCGGCGACCAGGGCCTTGTTCAGGTGCATGATTTTGTTGTTGCTGTCTACAAAGCCTGCCTTGCGCGACAAACCGATGATGCTGCCCATAGCATCAAAGAGATCGACCATGGTCATGGTAAACAAGACTGAAATCAGGCCGTAGGCAAAGGCTGCCTTGATATCCAGATGCATGAAAATAGGCTCAATGCTGGGGATATCCAGGCTGACAATGCCTGTAATGCCTGAGGGCACGGGGCCTACTCCCAAAATCATGCCCAGGATGGTGGTAACAATAATGCCGATAAGGATGGCACCCTGCACCTTCAGCACCATAAGGGTGCCCATGATGAGCAGGCCGACACAGGACAGCACGGTTTCTGTCTTTGTCATATCGCCCAGGGCCACCAGAGTCGCAGGATTGTCCACCACGATGCCGGCGTTCTTAAAGCCGATAAAGGCAATAAACATGCCTATGCCGACGCCGATAGCCAGCTTAAGATTCTGGGGAACTGCCTCAATAATGCGTTCGCGCAGATGCGAGACGGTCAGCACCAGGAAAGTAATACCGGATATGAAGACGCAGCCCAGAGCCGTCTGCCAGTTCATTCCCATGCCAAGGACGACGGTATAGACGAAAAAGGCATTGATGCCCATGCCTGGCGCCAGGGCAATGGGCATATTAACGCCAAGCCCCATGAACAGGGTGCCGAACACGGCAGCCAGAATGGTGGCAACAAAAGCGGCATCCTTGGGCATGCCTGCCTCGGACAGCATGCTGGGATTGACAAAAATAATATAGGACATGGCCATGAAGGTCGTCAGTCCCGCAAGAAGCTCCACTCGCACTGATGAATTCAGCTGGGAGATCTTGAAAAATCTATCAAGAACGCTGGTCATCCCGATATCCCCCCCGGTCTGCAGCCTGCAGGCTGCAAAGGAAAACAGATACTTTCTTTCACAGGGCTGAAAGAAAGAAAAAAGAAAAGGTCATGTTCCGCTGCGGGGACATGACCCTGAAAACAATTTTTCTAATGCCTGAGCGGTGTTTTACAGACCTCTAGCAGACCTTCAGGCGGATCCAGGATAATTGGATCCCCCAGCGAGACAATGAATTCCTTTCGGGCAGGAAACAGTGTCTCATATTCATCGGTGTGCAGGGCCCATACCATCTGGCCGGCCGGCATTTCTATATGATGAAGGATGCCTGCAGGGGTGCCGTCCGTGAGAACGACGGACCTCCCCAGAAGGTCTTCCACATAGGCTTCGCCCTCAGGAAGCGGCGGCAGGGCTGAACGCTCTATCCACAGGGTAGCGCCGCGCAGGCTCTCTGCGTCATCGCGGGTTGCGATTCCGTCAAAGAAAACCAGCAGGCCGCCCTTGTGGGCACGATAGCGCAAAGCCTTCATCCTGCATGCTGCCCGGCCTGGAATCTCCGCATACAACGCACCATCGAGAAAGGAAGGATCTTCTGCATACCATTCTACGCAGACTTCCCCCCTGACGCCGTGCGGGCGGGTTATGGCGCCCACACAGATCAGTTTTTCAGACATTGTCAGGAAATCTCCAGTGTCATATGCGTTCCTCTCTTAAGAGAGGCAGCATGCACCCATGAACGCAGGGCACGTACAGTACGTCCCTGCCGCCCGATAAGCTTGCCCCTTTCTTCTGCAGGTACCGAGACCGTATACACAATACCGGAAGCATTCTCTTCCGAAGATACGAGCACCTTGTCCGGCTGGTCCACAAGGCTGCAGACTATGCCGGCCAGAACGTCCTGCAGGGCTTTGGGCATACTTGTCTGCTTACTTGCCGAGGTGGGTACGCAGGAGGGAGCGGACTGTGTCGGTGGGCTGGGCGCCACGGGCAAGCCACTGGTTGATCTTCTCTGCGTCGAGCTGAACCTGGGCAGGATTGGTCATAGGATTGTAGAAGCCAAGAAATTCCAGGGGACGGCCGTCACGGGCAGTGCAGTCATTGGCGGCAACAACGCGGTAGAAGGGATGCTTCTTGCTTCCGAGACGGGTCAGTTTGATTTTGACAGACATGAATTTTTCTCCCTCTGAGATCCAGAGATTAAATGCGAAAATAGCTTGCCTCACCCGGGCCTGAAGGCCTTGGGTGGGTCCCAGGGACACAGGGCACTGCGAAAAAAAAGCTTATGTGCTCTTCCCTGGCACAGATTTCCGTGTCTTCCACGGCTGTATATATGGCTTTGCCGATTTGGAGCATTAGTACAAAGGAGGATTACAAGCAAGTACCAATACTGTCTCGGCGCATATGCCTTCTATCCTGATACGGCACACAAAAAGGGGAGTACAATCTTTTTATGACAGCCGCAGCGGGCTAGGTGCGATAAGTACATTTCCTTCGGCTTTAGGGCTGAAAGATAGTTAAAAAACGGGCTTGCCTGCCATTGATGGCAGCACAGTGAACCATGCAGAAGGCTACTTGCGCCTTGCAGCACGCCTCTCCTTGCGCTTCTTCTTCTTGGCAGCAGCCTGTTTGGCGTCACGGGCGGCACTTGACGTTCCTGCCCCTTCCATTCCTTCCGACGGCATGCCCTGGGGCATGGAAGGCATTCTGCCGCCTTTGGGAGACAGGCCGCGCATGGCTTTGGGAAGCTTTGCCTTTCCGCCGCCGAGCATTCCCTTCATCATCTGGCGCATCTGGTCAAACTGGCGCACCAGGAGATTTACCTGCTGCACGGTCACGCCGGCACCCTTGGCAATACGGGCGCGGCGGCTGCCATTGAGCAGGTCGGGATTGTGACGCTCGTCCGGCGTCATGGAGTTGATAATTGCCTCTACGCGGGCCATTTCCTTTTCAGGAACTTCGCCGCTTTTGGACAGCATGTCGCTCAGGCCGCCCAGACCGGGTATCATTTTCAGAATGCTCTGCATGCTGCCCAGTTTTTTCAAGCGGCGCATCTGTGTGCGGAAGTCTTCCAGGTCGAAGGTAGCCTTCTGCATCTTTTTGGCAAGTTCAGCGGCTTCTTCTTCCTTTATAGTAGTCTGCGCCTTCTCAACCAGGGTGAGCACGTCACCCATGCCGAGAATACGGCCTGCGATACGGTCGGGATGAAAGATTTCTATTTCAGAAAGCTTTTCACCCATGCCGACAAACTTGACCGGGGCACCGGTCACAGTCTTGATGGAAAGTGCGGCACCGCCTCGGGCATCGCCATCCATCTTGGTCAGCACAACGCCTGTTATCCCGAGCTGTTCCTGGAACGACTCGGCTACAGTCACTGCATCCTGGCCGGTCATGGCATCGGCCACGAACAGGATTTCCTGCGGGTTGACCAGGGCCTTCAGTTCCTGAAGCTCGTGCATCAGGGCCTCGTCAACATGCAGGCGGCCTGCTGTATCAAGGATAACAACAGAAGCCTGTTCTGCCTTTGCCTGCTCTATGGCCTTGCGGGCAATGTCCACGGGCTTCATATCCGTTGTTGACGGATAGTAGGGCATTGCCAGTTCCTTGGCCAGGACTACCAGCTGATCAATAGCAGCAGGACGATAGACGTCGCAGGGCACAAGATAGGGACGCATTTTCTGCTTGCGCAGATAGTTGGCTATCTTGGCAGAGGAAGTTGTCTTGCCCGAGCCCTGCAGGCCGACCATCATAATGACTGCAGGCGTCTGCCCCTGCAGGGAAAGTGCCGTAGTATCGCCGCCAAGAAGCCGTATCAGCTCCTGGTTGACAATACTGACAACCTGCTGGGCAGGAGAAACGCCCCTGGTCACTTCCTGGCCGAGGCATTTGGCACGCACAGTTTCCGTGAAGCCGGACACTACCTTGTAGTTAACGTCGGCTTCCAGCAGGGCGAGACGAACTTCTCTCAAGCCTGCCTTGACATTTTCTTCATTGAGCGTGGTAACACCACGGAAGGAACGAAATACTTCTGTCAGGCGATCTGAAAGGCTGTCAAACATGGTTCTCCCCAACACAGGCTACGGAAGGCGTCCGTCTGGCCGGCAAATACAGGTCAGCAAAGACAGACATGCCCCATTAAGGCATGTCAACAGAAAAAAGTTTCATAGATACAAAACTTTTTGAAGTCAAGCTCTTGAAAGTACGCAAAACAGGTACCTGGCACTGTTTACCGTCCTCATACACTCCCAGGACACAGGAAACTGCACTGGCAGGAAGGCATCCGGACAGGGCATCTCCTTTGTTTCCCGGTGCTGTTCAGGCAATCAGCCGGCTCAGGCTCATTAAAAGCCCTGTCCAAAGGGGCAGGGTTCCCAAAAACAACATTTTCCTCTTGCCTATCGGCAATTTCTGCTTATTTTTCGTTAATACTCCATATTTTATTAGATATTTCCCTGTGCATTCATGGATATGTACAGCGGAAATGATACAAAGCTTTTACCTCCCTGCATGTGTTCCTGCCCGGCAGACGGACTGGAGCTCACGGCCAGGGGGACAACAGAAAAGCAATCTGGCTGAAATATAGCAGAGGAATATATGAGTGACGACGATAAAAAGGATGTCTTGAACAACGGGGAGAATGTATCGGACGATACATCTGCCCCTGAAAATGAGGGGCAGCCTGAAAACAAGGCAAAACAGGCACACCACGTGCGCCCCCTCAGGCCCAGACGCCGGCTCTTAAGGTCTGTTCTTTCTGCGCGCAAACTCAAGACTCCGGACACAGACCTGTTAAAAAAACTTGCGGACACGCTTAAGGAAGTCAAGGAGCACGTCCAGGAAAAGGCAGAGCAGGCCAAGGCAAAACCAGACAAGCTGCCCGAGCTTCTGCCCGTAGTTCCTCTGAGGGATCTGGTTCTCTTCAAATCCCTTATCATGCCTCTTTTTGTCACAAGGGAATCTTCAGTTGCAGCCATGTCTGCCTCAGTAGATGGTCCCCACTATGTGCTCTGCGTCACCCAGAAGGATGATGCAACCGAAAAGCCGGGTGCTGACGATCTGTATGATACAGGTGTTGTTGTGCAGGTCCTGCGTCTCCTGAAACTGCCTGACAACAAGGTGAAGGCACTGGTGCAGGGCGTTGCCCGCGCCAAGGTGCACAATGTTGATGCTACCGGCCCCTTCATGACGGCACAGGCCGAATACATTACAGAGCCAGAAGTGGAGATCAGCACGGAAGTCGAGGCCATGATGCGTGTGGTGAGGGAGCTTTCTGAAAAAGCCCTGAGCCTGCGCGGCATCCCGACGGCTGATCTTATGTCCATACTTGCAAGCATAGACAATCCAGGCAAGCTGGCAGACCTGGTAGCCGGCAATCTGCGCATGAACACAGCTGAAGCCCAGAAGATGCTGGAAACCCTGGATCCGGTTGAAAGGCTGCGCAGCGTCATCAAAAAACTGGAGCATGAAGTTGCCGTCGCCACAATGCAGATGCACATCCGCAGCTCTGCCCGTGACGGCATGGAAAAGGCCCAGAAGGAATACTACCTGCGCGAGCAGCTCAAGGCCATCAGGCAGGAGCTGGGAGACAAGGAGCCCGATGCAGACGAAGAGCTGCAAAAGCTCAAGAAAGACATCTCAAAGGCAGGCATGCCGGCCGAGGTAAAGAAGGAAGCAGAGAAGCAGCTGCGCCGGCTTTCCCTTATGCACTCAGATTCGTCAGAGTCGTCCGTACTCCGCACCTATCTTGAGTTTATGACAGAACTGCCATGGAAAAAGGTTTCCAAGGACAATCTGGACATTGCCAATGCCAAGGTGATCCTGGACGAGGACCATTACGGCCTGGACAAGATCAAGGACCGCATCCTGGAGTTCTTAAGCGTCCACAAGCTTAATCCCCAGACGCACGGATCCATTCTCTGCTTTGTGGGCCCTCCAGGAGTAGGCAAGACAAGCCTCGGCAAATCCATTGCCAGGGCCCTGGGCAGAAAGTTTGAAAGGCTGTCTTTGGGCGGCATGCACGATGAAGCCGAAATCAGGGGCCACAGGCGCACCTATGTGGGAGCCATGCCGGGCCGTATCCTTCAGGCCCTGCGCCATGCCGGTACCCGCAATCCCGTAATCGTGCTCGATGAGCTGGACAAGGTGGGCAACGACTTCAGGGGCGACCCGCAGTCAGCCCTGCTCGAAGTGCTGGATCCGGAACAGAACTCAACCTTCTCTGATCATTATCTCAACGTGCCCTTTGATCTGTCCAAGGTCATGTTTTTGTGCACGGCCAACCAGCTGGACACCATTCCCCCTGCCCTGCGTGACCGCATGGAAATCATCCGCCTCTCCGGCTACACAATGCAGGAGAAGGAGATCATCGCAGCCCGCCATCTGATTGACAAGCGTCTTAAGGACAACGGGCTGAAAGCCAGCGAGGTCAAGCTGACTACCAAGGCAGTCCAGAAGCTTATTACTGGATATACGAGAGAATCAGGCGTCCGCGAGCTGGAACGCCAGATAGGAGCTGTCTGCCGCAAGCTGGCCCGCAAGAAGGCCGAAGGGGAAAAGCCTCCCTTCAAGGTAGATGCAGGCGACATAGAGACATTGCTGGGGCATGTCAGGTTCCTCAATGACGACAAGTCCGATACGCTTCTGCCGGGCATGGCCTATGGCCTTGCCTGGACAAGTGCCGGCGGCGAAGTGCTGACCATTGAAGCTACCGTCTTCAAGGGTACCGGCAAGGTGCTGCTGACAGGAAGCCTTGGCGATGTCATGAAGGAAAGCGCCCAGGCGGCCATCAGCTATATCCGTGCCCATGCCGATGAATTTGGCGTCAGGGAAGACTTCCACAGCAAATGCGACATCCATGTCCATGTGCCTGACGGTGCTACCCCCAAGGACGGCCCGAGTGCAGGCGTAACCCTGATAACAGCCATTCTCTCTGCCCTGACCGGAAATCCGGTCTGTTCTGACCTGTGCATGACTGGCGAGACAGATATCAAGGGCAGGGTCCTGCCAGTAGGCGGCATCAAGGAAAAGCTCTTAGGCGGCGTGGCCTTTAATCTGAAAAGGGTATGCATACCCAAGGCAAACGAAAAGGACCTTGAGGACATTCCTGCTGACATGCTCAAGAAGTTCCAGGTGAACCTGGTGTCCGATTACATGGACATCTACAAGCTGGCCTTCAAAAACAAGGCCAAGGCAGGCAGCAAAGCCGGCAGCCAGGCTGCAAAATCAAGCAAGACAAGGACTGCTGCAGCCAGAACTGCCAAAAAGCCGGCCGAAGGTGCCAAAGAAAAAGCTTCAGGGACAAAGCAGGGCACTGCGGCAGACGAACAATGATGCAGACGGCAGGAGAAGCAGCCAGGGAGGTGGCAGCAAAGCTGAAAGAAGCAGGCATAGACAGCTGCCGCCTTGAAGCAGAGCTGCTTACAGCCCATGTCCTTAAAACAGACAGGCTCTCCCTGCTGGTTCATCCTGACAAGCCTCTGACAGAAGACAACATAGGCTCTCTCATACGGCTCGCCCAAAGGCGTGCCATGGGAGAGCCTATGGCGTATATTACGGGCAAAAAGGAATTCTTCGGCAGGGACTTTGGCGTAAGAAAGGGCGTGCTGGTACCAAGGCCTGAGACTGAACTGCTTGTGGAGGCAGTTCTGGATCTCTGCCCTGCCATGGAAGAACTTGTCTTTTGTGATGCAGGAACGGGATCCGGCTGCATAGGCATAACGCTCAAGCTTGAAAGGCCGCAATGGCAGGGCATACTGCTGGACAAAATGCCAGTACCCCTCTCCCAGGCCATGGAAAATGCCAGGCACTACAATGCGGACCTTGCTGTAGTCCAGGGGTCCTTTTTTGCCATGCCGCTGGGTCAAAACAGCCTGGACATCGTTGTCTCCAATCCTCCCTACATAGGATGGCACGAAATCAGCGACGTTGAAAAAAACGTCATGGCATACGAACCGGAAGAAGCCCTTTTTGCTGAAAAGGAAGGCCTGGCTGCACTTACAGCCATAGCCGACTGGGCCAGAGACGCCTTGAGGCAGGGCGGCATGCTGGCCATGGAACACGGCTGGAAGCAGGGACAAAGCGTCCGTCAGTATCTGGAAAAGAAGGGTTTTAAAAATATTTTTACACAAAAAGACATAGCCGGGCTTGACCGAATCACCATTGCTCGATTATAAGACCACTCACGGCACGGCTGAAAGCCCTTTTCCGCAAAGGGAAAGGCGCCCAAAACCGGGCTGGAAATTAAAATTGAATAAATTTTGCCAGGAACGCAAAAAAAAGCTTGCCAAGACAAAGAAGTTTCCGTATAAGACCTTCTTGTGCTGGCGTAGCTCAATCGGCAGAGCAATTGATTTGTAATCAATAGGTTGTAGGTTCGATTCCCATCGCCAGCTCCATTTTTCTACCGGTTGCAAGCAATTCTGGCAAATGCCAGGAAGACCTTATATAAGGTTACCGGCCAATATCAATGTGGTGGGGTTCCCGAGTGGCCAAAGGGAACAGACTGTAAATCTGTCGTCAGTGACTTCGGTGGTTCAAATCCACCCCCCACCACCACCCCTTTATCAGGGTCTTTTGCAAACTGCCTTGGCTGTAGGAGACATTAAGTCGGTTACTACGGTGTGGTAGGAAGTTCCTTCCAAAAGAGGGAATACGGTTTATCACCTGCACGCGGGAATAGCTCAACGGCTAGAGCATCAGCCTTCCAAGCTGAGGGTTGCGGGTTCGAATCCCGTTTCCCGCTCCACCGTCCCCCGGACTTATAAACCCCTACAAAGAAAAGCCAAGATGTTCCCTGGCAGACAGGGACTGAACTGCAAACGTCCGAAGGTCAGTAATGTGACTAACGGGACGTTTGTCGATCGGATAACATCCAATATCAACTTTACTCCCAGGGAGACGTACAATGGGCAAGGAAAAATTTGTCCGCAGCAAACCGCACGTCAACATTGGTACCATCGGCCACATCGACCATGGCAAGACCACTTTGACAGCTGCTATCACCAAGATTGCAAGCCTGAAGAACTCCGGCAGCTTCATCCCCTTCGACGAAATCGATAAGGCTCCCGAAGAAAAGGCCCGTGGTATAACCATCTCCACCGCTCACGTTGAGTACGAGACCGCAAGCCGTCACTACGCTCACGTTGACTGCCCCGGCCACGCCGACTACATCAAGAACATGATCACCGGTGCTGCCCAGATGGATGGTGCCATCCTGGTTGTGGCTGCCACCGACGGTCCCATGCCTCAGACCCGTGAGCACATCCTGCTCGCCCGTCAGGTTGGTGTGCCCGCCATCGTCGTGTTCCTGAACAAATGCGACCTGGTTGACGACCCCGAACTGCTCGAACTCGTGGAAATGGAAGTTCGTGAGCTCCTGAGCTCCTACGACTACCCCGGCGACGACATTCCGATCATCAAGGGTTCCGCCCTGAATGCCCTGAATGCCGACAGCCTCGACGACGAAGCCTGCAAGCCCATCTTTGAGCTGCTGGATGCCGTTGACAGCTACATCCCCGAGCCTGTCCGTCAGCTTGACAAGCCCTTCCTGATGCCCATCGAAGACGTGTTCTCCATCTCCGGCCGCGGTACCGTCGTTACCGGCCGTGTTGAGACAGGCGTCATCAAGGTTGGCGACGAAGTCGAAATCGTGGGTATCAAGCCCACCACCAAGACCACCTGCACAGGCGTTGAAATGTTCCGCAAGCAGCTGGATCAGGGTGAAGCCGGCGACAACATCGGCGCCCTGCTCCGCGGCACCAAGCGTGACGAAGTTGAGCGCGGCCAGGTCCTCGCTGCACCTAAGACCATTACTCCTCACAAGAAGTTTAAGTCTGAAGTGTACGTCCTCTCCAAGGAAGAAGGCGGCCGTCACACCCCGTTCTTCAGCGGTTACCGTCCTCAGTTCTACTTCCGTACAACTGATATCACCGGTATCATCCAGCTGGCTGAAGGCGTCGAAATGGTTATGCCCGGCGACAACAGCACCTTCACCGTTGAACTCATCAATCCCATCGCCATGGCTCAGGGCCTCCGCTTCGCTATCCGTGAAGGCGGCCACACAGTCGGTTCCGGCGTTGTGACTGAAATCATCGAGTAAGACCATGCGAGTAAAAATAACCCTCGCTTGTACTGAGTGCAAACGTAAGAACTACGTTTCCTTCAAGAACAAGAAGAACACCACGGAGCGTCTTGAGCGCAAAAAGTACTGCCCGTGGGAAAAGCGTCACACAGTACATCGCGAAGTTCGATAAACATATCTCTCCGGGGGTGAGGGTCTACCAAACCCCCGGCAGTGCAGGGCAGTAGCTCTAACGGCTAGAGCGGCGGTCTCCAAAACCGCATGTTGGGGGTTCGAATCCCTCCTGCCCTGCCATTTTTTACACCTTGAGTTTGCCATGGCTACAAAGACCACAACGACACAGAAGCCCCAGGAGTCCGAAAAGGCTCCTAATGTATTCAAGCGTTTTTTCACCTATGTTGAGTACTCAAGGGCCGAATTGCGTAAGGTGACGTGGCCCACAATAGCTGAGACACGTAAGGCAACCTTCGCTGTACTTGGTTTTGTGGCAGTCATGGCCCTTATTCTCGGACTTGTTGACCTCGGTCTTTCGTCGCTCATCAAGTCGTTCCTCTCCTAAACTGACGGCCAGGAAAATCAATGGACGAAATAATCATCACAGAAGAGGAAGCAGGCCAACCCAGAAAACGTGCACGCTGGTACCTCCTGCATACGTATTCTGGTTTTGAGCAGCGCGTCGAGAAGACAATCAAGGAAATAATTCGCAGAGGTGAGGACAACGGCCTCATCCACGATTGTATAGTCCCTGTCGAGCGCGTCATCGAGCTCAGCAAAAAAACAGGAACCAAACGTACCACCACACGCAAGCTGTATCCCGGCTATGTCATGGTGAAGATGGTAATGCTGCCCCACTCCTGGAACCTGGTACAGAACATACCCAAGGTAACAGGGTTTATCGGGGCCAAAAACGATCCTACTCCCATCAAGGAAGAAGAGGTCGAGGCCATCTTGTCACGTGTGCAGACAGGCCAGGATAGTCCGCGTCCCAAATTCAGCTTTGAGCACGGCGAGGAAGTCCGCATTATTGATGGTCCTTTCGCAGGATTCAACGGCAATGTGGATGAGGTGAACTACGAAAAAGGCAAGTTGCGTGTCTCCGTTTCCATTTTCGGACGACAGACGCCGGTTGAACTTGACTTTGTCCAGGTTTCCAAAGAATAGGCCCGGTAGCACAGGGGCAGCAACAATGACAGACGCTGGGTAACCATGCGTCTGTTTATTAAGTAAGGATATTATCTCATGGCCAAGAAAATTGTCGCCAAAGTCAAGTTGCAGATCCCCGCTGGGGCCGCTAATCCTTCCCCGCCGGTTGGTCCTGCACTGGGTCAGCATGGTCTGAACATCATGGGCTTCTGCAAAGAGTTCAATGCCCGCACGCAGGACCAGAAGGGTATGATCATTCCCGTGATCATCACCGTGTACGCTGACCGTTCCTTCACCTTCATCACCAAGACGCCTCCGGCTTCCGTCCTCATCATGAAGGCCTGCAAGCTGGAAAAGGCTTCCGGCGTGCCGAACCGCAACAAGGTCGGCGTGCTGACCAAGGCCCAGGTTGAGGAAATCGCCAAGCTGAAGATGCCCGATCTGAATGCTGCTTCCCTCGAAGCTGCCATGAAGACCATTGAAGGCACCGCCCGCAGCATGGGTGTTGACGTCAAGTAGACTTGCGTCTTTTGACATTGTTATCAATTGCACTGCCCAGTTGCTCGCAGTATGCACAGGGCAGGAGATACCCATAAGGAAACAACAATGCCCAAGCACGGCAAAAAACTTAC
>JAUMVQ010000039.1 GCA_030530085.1 Desulfovibrionaceae bacterium
GGGGGAGAGCCTCTTCCATGGCAGGCTTTTTTTCAGCCCTGGCAGTCTTTTTCTGTCTTGCAGCAGGCTGTTCAGATGACTGCATCTCCAGCACTTCCCTGCGAACAGCCTCACCCTTGCCTTCTTTTGCTGAATTTTCTGAATGCGTGCCCTTTTTTGCCTGCCCCTTGTAGCTGGTAATCTTCAGGACTACGTCTTCAGGACTGCAATGCATCGCATCAGAGGCGGCATCAGTTATCAAGGATCCGAACTTTTTTTCCAGTCTGTGGGCCATATAATCGCTGCCAGCCATAGACAGCAGAAGAGTGTTCCCTGTGACCTCGCCGGAGACAGGGGATAACCACACCTTGAAATCTTCTGCGCCTACACTTGAGGACAGGCTGGTGAGAATATGGTTCCAACATTCAGACATAAAAAAGGTATATATCCTCTTTAAAGAAAGGGGCAAGAGCAAAAAAAATTACTAATTTTGTCCTTTTTTCCTTGACAAAACAGAACCTCTAGCAATGACGTATTTATTATCAGACAGCCATTAAGGAGGCCTGCCTCACTGCGCAAAAAAAAGTAGCCGGAGCCCAGAAAAGCAAGGCAAAGACCTGCCCTGGTCCTCAAAGACATACCCATTAAGACAGGGAAGCAGTGCGTGTTACTCCTGTACGCACTCCCCTTTTTGAGGGGGGAGAGTCCCAAAGCCTTGTTCCTTATGCGGCAGGGGTAGATTTTGTATACCATAGGCGCCTGTCATGCAATGCCGTAATGCCCAAAAATGGCGGACATACGGGACATATGCTGATAAAACAGCGACCAACATTTTGATTTTGTGGAATAAAAAAATTATGCAATTTTGTGTGCTGGCACGCCTGCACGAAAAAAGGATACAAAGGTAAAAAAAATGATTGACAAAGAGCCGGCAGCCGTATAGATACATATCTCGCAACGGGGTTACCCGCTGTATGCGGAACGGTAGTTAAGACGGTTATAACGCCGGCCTGTCACGCCGGAGGCCGAGGGTTCGAGTCCCTTCCGTTCCGCCACATATGAAAATACAGAAGTCTTTACAGCCAAAAGCTGTGAAGACTTCTTTTTTTTTGCCCTGCAAGGTCTGGATAAGCCCTTCCCGGCAGCTGATGTCCACGCAGAATGGCACAATATTTTAAAATCATTGCTAAAAAAAACCGTCCCTGACAGCTCACTGTGTTTTACATTTTTTTGCTCATGATCTAAAATTCACAACACGACTAGTATAGAGGCCGAGCCATCCCCCATCCCGGCTGAAAGCCAGTGTAATGGCAGATACCGGGACAGGCAAAAGCCTTAAGCTGCATGAACAAATGAAGAGAGATTCCTGCTGTATACTCTGCCGCACACAAAAGACCCTGGCAGTCATACCTCCCCCCGCCTGACCGGCACGGCCTTCTGTAGAAAAATGTGCTATATGCAATAGACATTTCTGCTCAGATAAGACAGAGTATGCCCTCAATTTCTCAATCTGCCGGATAGGCAGTGTTGTCCTTTCCGGCAGTACCTCTATGAGGAGGGCATTATGCCTAATTACATGTACTTTATTCTGTCCGTAGTAGCCCTGATAGTGGGCTATGTTATCTACGGCACATTTGTCACCAAGGTTTTCGGTGCCAGACCTGAGCGCCCCACTCCCTGCGAGACCCATGCTGACGGCGTTGACTACGTCAAAATGCCCACCTGGAAAGTATGGCTTATCCAGCTGCTGAACATTGCAGGCGTGGGCCCCGTTTTCGGTCCCATCTTGGGCGCCGTGTGGGGACCTGCTGCCCTTTTGTGGATTGTTATAGGCTGCATCTTCGCCGGCGCAGTGCACGACTACATGGTCGGCATGCTTTCTGTCCGCTATAACGGTGCCAACGTGCCCAATATCGTGGGCTACAACCTGGGCAATTTTGCCAAACAGGTCATGCGTGTCTTCTCAATTGTGCTGCTGATGCTGGTGGGCGTCATTTTCGTGTCTGCCCCTGCAAGCCTGCTGGCCTCCCTGACCCCCAGCTATCTTGATCTCACCTTCTGGGTCGTAGTGATCTTCGCCTACTACTTCCTGGCGACCATTATGCCCATTGACAAGATCATCGGCCGCTTCTACCCCATCTTCGGCGCCATCCTCCTCTTCATGGCTGTCGGCATGACAGTCATGATGTTTGTCAGCGGCACCGAGTTCTACAATTCTGCCCAGATGGTCAACCAGCATCCCCAGCAGCTGCCCATCTTCCCGCTGGTCTTCATCACCATTTCCTGCTCCGCCCTTTCCGGCTTCCATGCAACCCAGTCTCCTCTGATGTCACGCTGCATGGCCAATGAAAAGAACGGCAAGTTCGTCTTCTACGGCAGCATGATTGCCGAAGGCATTATCGGCCTTGTGTGGGCAACAGTGGGCATGAGCTTCTACCATGGCCCGACAGAGCTGGCCGCAGCCCTGGCTGCCGGTACCCCTAGCAAGGTTGTCAGTGATTCCTGCTTTGCCCTGATGGGTACTCTTGGCGGCGTGCTGGCCATTCTCGGCGTGGTTGTCCTGCCCATCACCTCAGGCGACACAGCCTTCCGCGCTGCCCGTCTGACCATTGCTGAAACTTTCAACTACTCCCAGAAGGCTATTCCGCCCCGTCTCTATATTGCCGTGCCCATGTTCGCCATCGGCATTATCCTGTCCCTGGTGGACTTCAGCATTATCTGGCGCTACTTCGGCTGGGCCAACCAGGGCCTTGCCACCATTATGCTCTGGTCTTCGGCTGCCTGGCTGATGCGCAGGGACCGCCTCCACTGGATCTGCACCATTCCTGCAACCTTCATGACCGCAGTGTGCGTTTCCTACATCGTCTATGAACCCAACATGGGTCTTGGCGTGGATATCACCATTGCCAACTACGTCGGCATTGCCGCCGCCCTTGTGGCCCTCTTCGCCCTGCTGAAGTTCGGCCGCAATCCCATTGCCGGCGCCCCTGCTGACGACTAGACCTGCATTATGTCATAAGGATGTCTTCCAGGCTCCTGGCAGCATCCTGTGATACTTAAATTTAAGGGCAGAGCATCCACGCTCTGCCCTTTTCTTTGTCCCTGCTGTACGCATCGGACGGTGCGGCACACACTCTTTTTGAGGAATAGGCTACGGGCACAAAAAAAGGGCTATGACACAAAGTCATAACCCTTATTTTTATCAGTCTGGTCGGGATGGCGCGATTTGAACGCGCGGCCTCAGCGTCCCGAACGCTGCGCTCTAGCCAAACTGAGCCACATCCCGTGAACTAGAGACTTATAGATAAAATACCGTGCTCTGGCAAGCTTTTTTTTCAATGGCGTAGCTTTCTGCAAGCGCCACCATATAAAAGCTATTCAAGAACCAGGAACTGCTTCAATTCCTCAATGAGAGGATAGCGGATGTTTTCGTCCTGCAGGCCAAAGTAAATGTTTGCCGAGAGAAATTCAGGCCAGTTGCCGGCATCAAAGCGCTTGCCGCGGATCTTGACGGCCATCATGCCCCTTTCCTTGCAAAGCATGCGCATGGCATCGGTGAGCTGAATTTCGCCGCCGACACCAGGCTCGGTCTTTTCCAGATACTCAAAGATATCGGGAGTCAGCACGTAGCGGCCCACAATGGCCAGGCGCGAGGGTGCCTTGTCCTTGGCCGGCTTTTCTACCATGTCATTGACGCGGTAAATGCCGTTGCCAACTTCCTCGCCGTCCACGATGCCGTATTTATCGACATTGGCCCACGGCACTTCCATGACGCCGACTACGGGCTTGTTTTCAGACATGGCCACGTCCACAAGCTGCTGTATGCCGGGGGTACCGCCGAAGATAAGGTCGTCGCCCACCATGACTGAGAAAGGCTCATGGCCTATGGCAGCCTTGGCACACAAAATGGCGTGTCCCAGGCCTTTCTGCTCTTTCTGGCGTATGCTGATGATATTGACCATCTCAGCCACGTGCTTCACTGCATCAAGCATTTCAGTCTTGCCCTTGTTGGCAAGATAGCCTTCAAGCTGCAGGTTGTGGTCAAAGTGGTCCTCGATAACGCTCTTGTCACGGTTGGTGATCAGGATGACGTTATGCATGCCAGAGGCCTGTGCTTCTTCCACAACGTACTGAATGACAGGCTTGTTGTAGATTGGAAGCATTTCCTTAGGGATATTCTTTGTGGCAGGAAGAGACCTTGTTCCCCATCCGGCTACCGGTATAACGACTTTGGTAATGGGCTTCATTATAAGCTCCTTAATTCATCCTGCCCAAGGGCAGAACGGGATTTTGCATTTTTCAGTACACAGGCCCGGCCGGCATTGCAGCCTTGCGTGGCATACCCTTTGTTTTCTTTAGTTTACTGATTTTGGCAGCAAAAGGCAAAAGCAAGTTTGCACTTTTCTTCACAAAACAAAGAAATTTGTGTTTCAAAGCAGACAAAAAAAGGGGGATACCGCACATACGTACAGCTCCCCCTTATATATTTGCTTTAAGCGCAGGCAGACCTGCGTGCGATATTAGAAGTCCTTCTTCCTGTATTCTTCCAGGGCCTTGGCATGCTCTTCAAAGCTGGCAAAGCCGGCATGATGCAGGGCATCCTCAACTGTCCTGGACCAGTTCCAGGTAGCGTAGATGACAGGCTTGTGGAAGATGGAGCGGAAGCTTTCCAGCTCGGTACGGTAGAAGCCTTCCTTGGGCGTGCCCAGATGCTCGCGCAGCTGCTGGTACCTGCGGCTTTCCTCGCCGTCATACCACTTCTGCAGATGGGCTGCTGTCTGGTACATTTCCAGGATATGGCCGTAGCCATTCTTCTCCACGATGCCGACCAGCTTGTTGAAGTGCTGCTTGGACAGCCATTCGCCAAGCTTGGACAGGGGAATGTTCTCCTGTTCCACGGCGTAGATGTCACGCACAGTCTGGGCATAGGTATCGGGCACGACAGAGGCGGAAGCGATGCCTGCAATGGCGACGATGCCGCGCAGGATGACGCTGTTTGACACGCCCTGGCCGCAGAAGCCCACTTCCTTGCCCCATTTCTGGCCGGTCAGGATGCAGGACAAGATGGTCCACACGACAGCGGGATCTTCCTCATCGTAGATGTTGGAGAGCTTCGCATTGTCGCGGTCCGTTGCCAGCACCATCTGGGTCATATCGTTGGAGCCGATGGAGAAGCCGTCGAACTCTTCGATAAATTCCTTGGAAATGATGGCGTTGGAAGGAATTTCGGACATCTGGATGATCTTGAGGCCGTCCTGGCCGCTGACCAGGTTGTGCACCTTCTCCATGTAGAGACGCATGGCACGGGCTTCCTCAAGGGTGCGCACGAAGGGCAGCATGAGGTGCAGGTTGGTAGCACCGTACACGGAGCGGGCCTGCTTGAAGGCTTCCAGTTCCCAGTCGTGGATGTTGCGGGACACGCCGCGGTAGCCCAGCATGGGGTTGGCTTCGGTGGCCTCAAAGAGGTTGCCGCCCACGAGGTTGCGGTACTCGTTGGACTTGAAGTCCGTGGTACGGTAGACGATCTTCTTGCCGTAGAAGGCCATGGCAAACAGGGCCAGGTTCTGGGCAAGTGTTTGTACATAGTGCTCCTTGCCGGAACGGTAGCCGCGGGACCTGATGATCTCGGTAATCTTCGCAGGAAGATTGCGCATGTCGTCCATTTCCTTCTTCAGGCCCATGCGCAGGCTGATTTCGTCGCGAAGCTTGGAAATGCGGGCAAAGAGGTCTGCCACGACCGGATTGTCCTTAATCTTTTCGGCCTGGGCGCTGATGGTGGCCTGGATTTCGGAGATGCGCTTGGCACCTTCGGGATCAGCAGCGGAGTACCTGGAGAGTTCCTCATCGTAGCCCATGATGAACTTGATATGCTCATGCAGGTCCATGGAGGTCTTGAGGACGATAAGGTGGCGGGTCGCATTCTCAAGGTAGGTATCCAGCTTGTGGTCAACCTCGCGCATGCGGCGGTGCAGGAGCAGGATTTCCTCGGCATTGAGGCCCTTGTCCTCTTCGGCCATTTCCTGCAGCTTGGCAGTAAGGCCGGTCACCACGCCCACGTATTCGCGCACGTTGAAGTCAAAGACCACCAGGCCGACGCCCATCTGGGAGGCGATAACCTTGGAGAGGCGGTCTTCAAGCACGCCAAGGTGCGTTTTGACAATCTGGTCCAGCTCGCCGTTATCAAAGGCTTCCAGGGCCTGGGGATGGACGGAGATGTTGCCCAGCATGAACTCGGCACGCAGCAGGCCCACCTTGAAGCGGGGATACTGGCGCAGGCGTGACAGGAACATGGCCTGGCCCACGTCAGCCAGAATCAGGCCGACCTGGGTTTTGGTCACAGGCAGGGAGGCCACATCAAGCTCGCCGCCCACATCCTGCAGGGGGAGCATGCCGCGGTAGACCTTGCCCCTGGTGCCGTCAACAGTCACCTCGCAGCCGTCAAGGGCGCGGATGGCGTCGGCATGCTGGATGCCGATAACGGCAGGGATGCCCAGCTCGCGGGAGGTGATGGCAGCGTGGCTGGTATCACCGCCCACGTCAGCCATGATGGCCGTGGCAATGCGCATGCCAGGCACCATGTCGGGGTCAGTTCTTTCAGCTGCCAGGACGTCGCCCTTGTTGACCTTGTTCAGTTCCAGGGCGGACCTTAAGAAGCGCACCACGCCGTGGCCGGCACCGCGGGAGGCACCGTTGCCTTCCAGCACCACTTCGGCATTGGCCAGGGCGGACTCGTCCACTTCGCGGCGGTGCATGAAGATGGTGGAAGGATGCTTCTGCAGCTCGTCGTTCCAGCGGGTCTCGGGACGGGCCTGCACGAACCAGAGGCGGTCCTTGGCATCAATGCAGAACTCGGTGTCCATGATGATGTCGCCATAGGCCTTGGATACGGCCCTGACGCCCCTGGCCACTGTCTCGGCCTGGCTCAAGGACATGGCCCAGCGCATGGACTCAAGCTCGGGCACTTCCTCTTCACGGGTGCCGCCGCGCTCGTCGTAGACGATGCGCATTTCCTTGACGCCCATCTGGCGGATAATGACTTCGGAGCCGTCATCGCGCTGGAAAACGTATAATTTGTCGGGGGTAACCTTGCCGCCCACAACGGCCTCGCCAAGGCCGTAGCTGCAGTCAATGCTCACCAGATCCCTGCGGTCGGTGCCGCGGCATCCTGTGGCCGTGTCGGCTGCAAAGGCAGTACCGGAGACGACAGGATTGATCATCTGCATGATACAGACTGACAGGGAGGTTCCCTCAATGGCCCAGTCTTTCTTGGCCTGCTCGCCGATGGACTCGTCACCGAGCTCGTCGGCCTTGGCCAGGGCATCGGAAATAGCCTCGCGGCGGTAGGTCATGGAGCGCAGGTTGTAGGCCGAGGCGCAGTCCCAGTGATAGGCTTCCACCACGTTGTCGGCGCCCACCTGGTTCAGATAGGTGTCCTGCAGGCCGGCAAATGCCTTCTTGCGGCTGTCTTCGCCGGCAGCAGAGGAACGCACGGCCACGGGGGTCATTTCGTCCTCGCTCTCGGTGCAGATGGCCTTGTAGGCATTGCGCACGGCAGTATCAACTTCCACAGGCAGGGGGCAGGACAAAATGGCTGCCTGCACCATGACTGAGCGCTTGCGCAACTGGTCGATACCCTCAGGAGAAGTTGCAAAGCCCTCAACAACGTTGTTGATGAAGGTACGCAGTTTTGTCGAACCGGTATCGTTTTCTTCAGCGACCTGGTCCTGCACCATTTTGCCGAGACGGCGCACAAGCTTCTGCAGGTAGTCTGGGTCGCTGTTGATGACAGGATCATTCCAGTCAATGCGGGAATACTCCCTGTCAACAACAGTCCGGACAACGCGGCTGTTTACTTTACATTCATCAAGAACCCGGTGAAAGGCCACAGAAGAAATAGCTCTGAAGTGCGGAGCCTGGATTTCCTTGATTTCGCTGATAATAGCCGTGTTGTAGTTCTTACCGCCAACAAGCAGCTCAGCACTTTCGCCCAGGTGAACAATATCCGCACCTGTCAGCACAAGCTGTTTTCTGATGGCTTCAGGGGACTTGGACTCCTGGCTAGAAGCCTCTGTCTTTGCGGACGACTGTTTAGGCATGATTTCCTCCGAATCTGGGGGTAGTAGGCAGGAAAAAAACTAAAGGCGCCCCGCCCTTTTCTGCTCTCCTGGAGACAGGGAAAGGGCACCTTAAGTGATTGCATTATATGTACCCGACAATAATGGTTCTGTCCACACAAGCAGACAGTAAAATCGACTTCTTGACAGAAACAATCTGCCGGGATGGAACACGTATTTAGTCCTGCTGGTCCAGCTTCTGTCCGCAACGCGGGCAGAACAGGGCCTCGGGATCAACCAGGGGATGCTGGCAGGAGGGATTGGGACAGAGCCTCGGGGCCGGGGCCAGCTCCACTAAGAGCTCGCCTTCGCGCACAGGCACCATCTTCTTGTTTTCCTTGAAGTCTGCGGTCTTCAGGACGCGCTTGACTATGCCGTCGCAGGGGGCAAGCACGGCCTTTTCCTGCTTCATGATGGAAACGTTGAAGATTTCCTCGCCCTTGTGGACGATATCGCCGGGAGCCACGTACATGACCCACAAGTCGCCATTGCTGGGGCTCGGCACGTGGTAGACATTGTTGGGATCAGCCATGGGCACGCCTGTGCCTGCGCCCTGCTGGGGTGCAACCAGCTGTACGCCATGAGCCATAAACTCGGAGTCCAGGATGTAGCGCACCACGCTCTCGCCTGTCTCATTGGGACGGGAGATGTGCAGAAGCTGCAAGGTATGCGGCTTGCCGTCGCTGTCCTGGAAGTTGACAGTTTCGTTGATGTCAATGCCCTCAAACCACACGTTTAGGGGCAGGCAGTTGGGATCGCCGAACTTTTCCTGGAACTGTATTGTCTTTAAGGCATCGCCAGGGAAATTGAGGTACATGATGAATTCTTCGGAACGGGGCGCACGCTTGAGAAGGCGCATGCATTCCTCCTTTTCCGCATTGATATCCACGTCCTCAAGGAAGTCCAGGGGCGAGCATTCGGTGCGTTCCTCAATGGCCTTGCGCCAGTTTCTGCCAAAGGCGCTCTCATAGACCCAGTCGGGCGGGAAGCCCAGGGGCAGGCGGCCGAACTTGCCAAGCAGAAGATCCCTGAAGGCATCGTTGCAGTCATGGTAGATGCCAAGGCGTGCCTTGCGCATCTCTGCAGAGAGCTGGTCCTCAGGCGTGCGGTTCACTTCCTGCAGCACTTCAAGCAGGTACTTCACCTCGTCCTCGCCGCCGCGCTTGTAGGCCGTCGTGACAGCCAGGAAGGAGGTATTCCAGGTAATCTGGCTGCCGGGCGTAACATCGTGGTAGCGCACAATCTGGCGTGTCTGCTCAAGGAAGCGCAGCATATAGGGAAGCAGGTGGATATGGCCCTGCTTCATGGCGCCTTCCTGCGAGGAGGAAGTGGCGCCGCCAGGCATGCCGTGGCGCACTACGTCGTAGTCTATGCCCTGGAAATAGGGCGAGCAGTAGCGGTCGTAGTAGGGCATGATCTGCTTGGACACGAAGTTGGCAGCACGGATGGCGTTCTTGTCCAGGTTGGTCTTGAGGCCGAGCTCGTCTTCCAGATAGGCACAGAGGGAGAGCACATCGCCCTGTCCGTAGCTGCGCACCGTGGAGCCGAGGCCTGCATCAAGAATGTGGCAGCCGGCCTTGGCCGCAGCACCGCAGGAGGGAATAAAGAGCCCGTCCGTTGTATGGCGGTGGTAGTGCAGCACCAGCTCGGGCCAGCGCTTGCGCAGGGCCGTCACCAGCTCTGTCATAAAGCGGGGCGGACAGACGCCGGCCATGTCCTTGAGGCCGAGAATTATATGCCTGGATGCTTCCTTGGCAGAGGCGCCCATGACCTTGCCTACCATGTTCAGCATGTCCTCGGTCACGCCAAGGTAATGGTTGACATCAAAGCCCTTGGTCCAGGACATGGAGAGGGCCGGCTCAAAGACACAGTCTTTGCGGTTCATGACCACTTCGCAGAAGGGCATCATGTTTTCGCAGTGGTTGAGGAAGTCAAAGCAGCGCACGATCTGGTAGTTGTCGCAGATCATGTCGGCAGTGGCCAGGGTCACGTTCCTGGCCTGCGGCTTGTAGCCCAGCACGTTGGTGGAACGGATGAGCAGCTGCTTCAGCGTCTTGGGCGCAAAGCGGTTCCATTCCTGTGCCTCAGTGAAGGGATAGGTCATGTTGGCCAGCATGGCCACGTGGAAGTGGGCGCCGCCGCCGTTCTCAATGGAGAAATAGCCCACATTGTCAAGATAGGGGCCGACCAGCCTGTCCTCGGCAAGGCGCATGCGGTTGCCGGTATTGGACTGCGTCATGTCGCGCGGCGTGGTGTCAGTGAAGTGGACGTAGTCGCTGCCGCGGATGTAGTCCAGCAGGGCTTCCCTGTCCCCGTGCGGATAGGGGTTGGGACGGCGGCGCACCTTGCCGTCAATAACCGGCAGGACCGGCTCAAAGGCACCAAGGCGCGGCGTTTCCCTGGAACGGTAGACGCCAAGGTTGACATAGGGGTTGTAGCCTCGTGCCGAAACCTCGGCCACGAGCTTGGAAAGACGGTCTGCCTCAGGTTCCAGATCGCGGTAGCAGAGCAGCTCGCGATGGCGGGCCACAAAGTCCGTGGTCACCTCGCCTGAACGGAATTCAGGAGACTTGATGACCTGGCGGAAGAAGGGAATGGTGGTGGAGACACCGCCAATACAGTATTCGCTGAGAGCCCTGTCCATGATGCCCAGGGTCTTGTCCCAGTCATGTGCAAAGCAGATAAGCAGGGCACCGGCCGAGTCATAGTTGGGCGGAAATTCGTAGCCTGCAGACAAATTGGAATCCAGGCGCACGCCAGGGCCGCCAGGCGACACATAGCGCGAGATGCGGCCGGAATTGGGCTCAAAATTGTTCTGCGGGTTTTCCAGGTTGATACGAACCTGCATGGCCGTGTAGCTGGGGCGCAGGTTTTTCTCCGAGTACCTGAGCTCAGCCCCGAAGGCGACGGCAATCTGCTCTTCAACAAGGTCTATGCCGTAGCGGGTTTCGGTGATGCCGTGCTCCACCTGCAGCCTGGTGTTGACCTCGATAAGGTACGGCGTGCCGTCTGCTGTTACCAGGAACTCGACCGTGGCCAGGGAATGGTAGCCCACAGCGGAAATGAGGCGGCGGGCATAGTCCTTGAGACGCTCGCGCAAATCGCGCGTCACCTTTTTCCAGGGAGACGGCGTCACTTCCATCAGCTTCTGGTTGTTGCGCTGCACCGTGCAGTCACGTTCGTCAAAGGCAAAGACATTGCCATAGTGGTCGGCAAGCACCTGGATCTCGATGTGGTGCACGTCTGTCAGGAACTTTTCCACAAAGAGGTTGGGATTGCCGAAGGAAGCCTGGGCCATGGTAGAGGCCTTGAAGAAGGCTTCCTCAAGCTCGGCCTCATTGCGGACCGCAAAAATGCCGCGGCCGCCACCGCCGCCCTCAGCCTTGAGCATGATGGGCAGCCCGATCTCGTCTATAAGCTTTCTGGCAGTCTCAATATCGACGGCACCGTCGGAACCCGGGACAACGGGAATGCCCAGGCGCCTGGCCACATGACGGGCCTGCACCTTGTTGCCCAGAAGGTTGATGGCCTCTTCCGTGGCGCCGATAAAGACAATGCCTTCCCTGCGGCACAAGGCAGGGAAGCGGCTGTCTTCTGAGGCAAAGCCCCAGCCTGGATGTATGCCCACAACGCCTTCTCTCTTGGCCTTGTGGACTATGGTCTCCATGTCCAGGTAGCCTCTGGGATCAGCTCCCAGAAGCAGCAGTTCCTGGGCCGAGGCCGCAGCCGGTGCAGTCTTGTCGATATCGGTGGCGGTCATGGCCGCAATGGCATCAAAATGTTCCCTGATGGAACGACAAATGCGGCGGGCCGGTATACCACGGTTCGCCACAAGAATCTTTTTCCCTTTCAGATATTCCCGCACTTCCTCGAACGTTTTGTTTGCCATTGCTACTCCCATCATCAGGCACGTCTGAGACTTCCGCTCAAAAATTGCCGTATACCGCCTTGCGAGGACAGCATAAGCTCCCCGTTGGGGCCGATGCCGCATACCCTGCCACTGACAATGCTGTCACCGTCCTCGATAGTGACCATGTCATTGCGCCAGAGAAGAAACTGAAAAGCCTTTTCCCTCCACGTCCCCGGCGCTTGTAATTCATCATAAGTGTAGGAGGAAAACAGGCTGTTGACAAGACTTTTCCAAAGGGCTGCGCACTCAGGATCGGGCAGTCCGTGACCTCGGGCATAGCCTGCAAGACAGGCCGCTGGAAGGGCCGCCCCTTCCCTCAAGTCTTCTGCCGGCGGAAAATGCTGCACATTGATGCCGATGCCTGCGTAGAGCTTCTTGTTGCGCTCTTCCAGCAGGATGCCGCACACCTTGCAGGGGGCTTTTCCGTCTTCTGCCAGGACTATGTCGTTGGGCCACTTTAAAAGGCAGGGGTATCCCTGTGCCCTCAGTCCTTCGGCAAGCCAGCAGCCCACGGCCACGGCAGCCTCTGTTCCTTTAAGCGGCGCCTCCATGGGCAGCCGGACTGCAGCATAGATATTGCCTGAGGGCGAGCTCCAGTTGCGGCGGTACTGCCCTCTTCCGGCTGTCTGGCTCTCAGCCAGGAGGCTGTCAAATTCATGCAGCCGCTCCTGCCAGCAGGGCTTGTGCACTTCGTCAAGCACGCTTGCCACAGCGCCAAGCTGATAGATTGCGGGTTCTGCATGCAGTTCTTTATTGGTTTTCTGCTCGTTCAAGGAAGCGTACTCCTGCCTGCATGACCCTGTCCTGAGCCCTGTACATGGCCTCACTGTGGTCAAAGCCGCAGACATGCATCAGGCCATGGGAGAGCAGGCGCACCAGATGCTCTTCTGGCTCCTGCCCGTACAGACAGCTCTCGCGCAAAAGGGTCTCTGGCGCCAGGGCAAGCTCTGCGGCCATGCCCTGCGATCCCGGAAAGGAAAGGATATTGGTAGGACCGAAGGATCCCATGGCCTCCCTGTTCAGGGAAGCGCACTCTCTGTCTGTTACCAGCGCCAGCACAAGCTCTTCAGGACAGGAGGGAATCAGCCCTTCCCCATGCATTCTGCGGGCCTCTTCGACAAGGACTAAGACAAGATGCCTAAGCCTCCTTCCTGAGACAGGCATCAGCGCAAAAAGATACGGCTCCTGGCAGAGTATCTCAATCGAGGAGCACATGTTTTCAGCCATGGTATCAGACATTGTTGCCGCTACTATGTACGCCACACTATGTACGCAAAAGGCGGCTCAGCAGCCCGGCCTTTTTAATGGGGGCTGAATTCAGGGGCTGTGCCGAAGAAGGGTAGCGGCTGCCGGCAGCTCCTGCCTGCGGACCTGCTTCATCCCCTATCTCTATGTCCAGGCCGCCCTGCTGCCCTGCTGTCTTGTCATCAGTCATAAGGCCGGTAAGATCCGTGTCTGCCTCCTGTGCTTCCTGGATACGAAGCTGTGTCTGCAAGGGGCCGCAGAAAGGATGCTCTTCTTCCTCATATGAAGACGGCGCAGCGGCATCAGTACCGGCGGCAGTATCGGTTGTACTGGCGGATTCAGTGGCGGCTGCAATGTCGGCTGCTGTCGCGGCTACAGTGGCGGCTGCAATCTCGGCTGCAGCTGCCGGGGCATCCTGT
>JAUMVQ010000040.1 GCA_030530085.1 Desulfovibrionaceae bacterium
GGTAAAAAAAAGGCCAACAGAACACTTATACGTATTTTGTTGGCCCAATTTAGAAATCCATGTCGTCGTACTCAAACTTGTCCTTGGTGGTCAGGGTGTCGTCTGTGCTCTGAACTCTGGTCCAGATGTACTTGCCGTAGATGTCAAGGTCATGGCCTTCAGCCATGTTCCAGACATAGCCTATACCTCCGTGCAGGCTGTAGTAGGGGCTGTCCATGTCAAACTTGGCCACGTTGCCGTTTGTGTCATAGAGGTCGTTGCTGTCGTATTCGTTGTGCACGGTGCCCATGTGGGCAGAACCTTCCACATAGAAGTGGCCGGGACCAGTCTGCAGGAATTCCATCTTGGCCAGGATGCCGCCGCCCATGTACCAGGAGTTGCCATCGCCATCGACATTATTATAGTCGCTGAAGGAGTTGTGGGTGGTGTAGGAGCCCTTGCCGTACTCAAAGAAGGCGCCAAGGCTTAAGTTGCCGGCACCTGTCTCAATGCCAGTACCAAGACCGGCCAGAAGGGAGACCGTGCTCATGTTGATGCTTGAGCCCGTCTCATGGCGCATGGAAGAGGCCTGCACATGCACAAAAGGCGTTATTGAGCCACCGGTCAGGGAAAAGTCACGCAAAAATTCCATGGAGGTATTGGCGGATTCACTGGCCAGGGCAAGTCCTACGGCAGCACCTTCGGCAATGGCCTTGGTGCCGGGCTGAACATCACTCTTGTTGTCTGTACGGGTCAGATAGAGCTCTTTCTCATCTGCTTGAATCTCTACTTCATAGGTCACGGAGATGCCTGTCTCACCAGTGATTGTGGCTTTTGTTTTTATGCCGGTCGTATCAAGGCCGTTGTCATTCTTCAGAAGAACGACCTTGTCACCTTTCTTAAATACTCCGCCGTCCTTGCCATAGAGATTGACAACACTGACATTCACGTCCGCATTGGCAATGGAAGTGGTCTTTGTATCATCTGTTCCGGTCAAAGTCAGGATGACATCGCCGGCATGCATTTCTGTATAGTTGTAGTTGAGACTTTGGAAATCCGAAATTTGTTGGGCAGTCATGCCCTTCACGTCATAGAAATTCAGGCTGTTGCCAGTCGATTTTGTGGTACCGACGCCAGAAGGATCTGTTGCCCAACCACCATAGACACTGGCATTTACAAGGTCAGGCGCTCCTGAGGACCCGTTTCTCAGTTCTACCGTGTTGTTGCTGGCCTCTGCAACACCGGCCATTACCCCACCCATCAGGTGAGCCTGGCCTCCAAAAATGCCACCTTCATACTTGCCGCCATTAAGAACAACAGTATTTCCATTTGCCTGTGTACTAACATAGTCACCGGTCCAGGCGTAAACGGCACCGCCAGAGGTGCCGAAAGAATACTCACTAGATCTAGAAGTGCTGACATCAACATCAGTCAGAACCAGTCTATTGTTGTTGGCCGTTACTGTTACTGATCCTTCTAGTTCATCATCGTTAAAATCTACTTCGCCAGCAGACAGAGGGCCTGTCTTTTCGCCTTTCACAGACAGAGTTTTCCCGCTAGCATCATAAGTATGGTCTACACCATATACTGCCGGTGCCGTCAGGGGACATGCCAGAAGCAGTGCGGCCAGGCATGCGGTATTTGAAAATTTCATGCTATTCTCCGTTTTCAGCCTTTACAGAAACAGAGAAGCATTTGGGGTAACTCTGTACCCTGCAAAGGCACATAAACTACAAGGATTTGCCTCATTTCTGTTGCAGTTTCCCGAACAGACGAAAGGCAAAAACCATATACAGTAACGGGAAACTTTTCACTCTGGCAGGAAGCAGAGGCTACCGGACTGAAAAAAAATTACATACTTGAAAAAAAAAAAAAAATTAGCAAGCACTTTGAAAACATCGCATCATTTTTTAAACAAAAAAAAAGCCCTCTGCCCGGCAAAGCGGGATGAGGGCTGAAAAATTTCGACAGTGTCGCCTGTTCTTTGGAGGAGAGCCGTGTCTGATGGCCTCTATGCCGTCCAGTCAGAACAATGGTGACGTATTCCATCATGGCGACACAACACAGGCTTGCCGCCACTGGACGAAAACAGAGTGCCTATTCCATGCTTTCTGCGTACTGCCTGACAAAGGCCTTGGCAGAATCAATGTCAGTTACATCGCCGGCAACCTGGGCCTTCAGGAGGGCATTCCTGATAACGCCAACCATGGGACCGGGCTTGAGCTTGCATTCCTGCATGATTTCATTGCCGTTCATCAGGGGCTCAAGCATCTGTTCGGGAATAGAAGCCCTTTCCAGGTACTTCATATTGTGGTTGAAGGACGTAGTTGTCTCATCCCGGGCCAGCATGTCAGCCTTGGCCATTTCAATAAGGCGGGGATATTCGTCCATAGCCTTGAAACGGCGGATGCCCCTGTCTGTCATCATAAAGTAGAAATACATATGGGAGCGGACAAGATGGCAGATGAGGTCAATATCTTCCACAGGGAAGTTCATGCGGCGCAGAATTTTTCTGGTGACAGCAGCGCCTACCTTATGGTGCTGGTAGAAGGTCCAGTCCCCGTCAATATACTCTGCCGTGTAGGCCTTTCCTATGTCGTGGAAAAGCATGGCTACCGTGCCGAGCCAGTCATAGTGGAAATTGCCTTCAGGATAAATGCGCACGCAGTTAATTGTGTGCGTCAGCACGTCCTGCATTTCATTTGAACGCTTGTTACGGCGTTCCTTGATGCAGGAAAGAGCACTTAGTTCAGGAATAAGTCCCTGCAGAAGATGCAGCTCATACATATGGCTGACAAAGCGGTACATGGCCTCTGCGTCAACCTTGCGCCATTCATCAAGGAAATCGCTTGCAGGCACATAGTTCAGGATACGCCTTGCAGCACGGATAATGGCAACCTTGGTGTTTTCTTCAATAGGCAGGTCAAAGTTGGCTGCAAAGCGCATTGCACGCACAGCCAGAAGGTAATTATGCCTTAATGTGTCGTCAGGAAGGCCGGACAACTTGACCTCGCCTGATGCCAGGGGTTCAAAGCCGTCGTATGGATCATGCATGTCTGCCGGTGATACGCCGCCAAACCCTGTTAGCTTAAGGCGAAGGCTCTCTTCCTTAGGCATGCATTCTGCCATCGTGGGTGTAAGACGCAACTGGGCAAGCTCAGGATGAGCACTCTTTTCAGTAGAAAGCGGATAAAAGCGATACGTAATTCCGTCCTGCTCCAGCGTGGCCGTATAACGGCTGTCCTCAGGTGCAGGCTGAACCTCAGGGAAAATTTTGACAAGCACCGAATACCCGGCTTCACATGCCAAATCCACTGATTTGTATTTCTTGTTTACGGAAAACAGATGCTGCTGCAACGGAGCATTAACAACATGCGCATCGTATCCGTTACGGAAGCATGTTTTGCAAATAAGCGCAGCTTCTTTCAATGCTTCATTCATGAGTACTCTCCTGAACACGAAAATTCGTCTGCTGTCAGTATGCCTTTACGGGTAGAAAAAGGCAAGGTTAGCAAAAGCCTTTCAGGGGCATAATATAACTGGCTTAAAGCCACTGCTGCCGGGTTATTCAGCCTGCAGGATGGCATTGTGCAGGAAACAGGCAGAACCTCTTTTTCAGGCATCAGACTGCCAAAACATATTGCATAAAAACAGCTCTCTAAAGCCTGCCTGGGACATGCAAAAAAAACACAAAAGGTGCCATTTATTGACATCAGGATTGACATGCTTATTTTCGGCTTTTAAAAAAATTATTGACATTTTGAAGAAAATATATATTAAACTGTCTCATACTCTCATCTTGCCTGAGCTGAATGCATACCATGAATACATGGCGGAACAGGCACCCAAGCTTCAAAAACAGCATAATAACAATCTGTTAAGGAGAATCTTTATGACAGCAATGACCCAACCCGTACCAGCACAGACTGCAATCCAGAACGAAGTGCAGGGCGCCGCCCAGGACGTTCAGGCAAAGGCCGCCTCAAGAAGGAGATATTCCGGAAACGATGTCCTGCGCGTTATCAAGGCCCTGAAAGAAGCAGTGAATGACATGGAAAGGAAATATCTCTCCATGAATGATATCGTGCACGTTTTGCTGGACCAGCTTGAGGTAATGATAAAAATCCACAAGTGTTCCCGTGCCGAACTGGCCGGCATTATTACCGCGGCAGGATGTCCGGTTACAGAGCGCACCCTGGAAGACTATCTTACCCTGTCAAGAAAGGATGCAAGGGAAGGGAATACGCACTACAGCAAGCTGAAGGAGCGGATTCTTAGCCAGGCCGGGCAAGGGAAAAGCACAAACTGCGCAGACAATGCGGTCGCTTCCATACCTCAGGAAGTTGGCGCCAGTGACGGACAAGAGATCTCAGATGATTCTGCCGTTCCCGGCGATGATGGCTGGCTGGCCTCTGCCATATCTTCTGCCATGGCCGGCATTGAAGCGAAGGCTATGGCAAAACAGCACATTAAGGATATGTATGAAGCCAGGAAACGCAGAAAGAAGGCCAGAAAGGCAAAAAAACACAGCTAGCCTGCGGCTCGCTCAAGCCCCCGGTTTTTGGTTGGCGCTTTCGTTATGAAAAGCAGCAACACCGTACTATTTTATTTGTTATTACAAATAGATACATGATATTAAGATATCCTGATATCATTATATGTAAAAGTCTGTCTGCCAGAAATGAATGACGGCAGATACAGGGCATTGTGCCGTCTTTAGGGAGGAAAGGCGCAGGATCAAAAAAGGAGCTCCGGTTTCCCGAAGCTCCTTTAATAATCGTTATGTTACCTGATGCTACATGGCATCGCCGTCGTTGTGACCTACTTCAAACTTGACTGAAAGAGCAATCTTCCAGAGCAGGGAGACAATCAGGGCACCAACAGCATAGACGCCGATGGCAACACTGATTTCACGAACAGTAGGAATAAACAGCGTTACGGACTCAAACATGTTGGGGGTGAAACCACCAATCAGGAGGCCGAGGCCCTTATCAATCCAGGAGGCCAGGACCAGCATGCCCAGAGCATAGGGCATATACTTGCCGGAACGGGTCGTCGGAGGAATAAGGATGGCGAGGCAGCCAATGGTGCAGAGAACAGCAACCCACATGCAGGGGGTAACCCAGGAAGTCACGCCGTGGAATCCGCTGAACAGGAAGACCAGAGGATCAGCATGGCCGGGGATACCGCTGTAGAATGCGGTGAAGCACTCAAGGATGTAGAAGAAGACGTTCAGGCACATGGCATAGGTAATAATGGTTGCCAGTGTGTGGGTGGCTTCTTTGCCGGGGTTAAATCCGGTGAGCCTGCGCAGCAGCAGCATGAGCAGCAGCAGGATGGCAGGACCGGAGCAGAATGCGGAGGCCAGGAAGCGGGCTGCCATGATAGCAGTCAGCCAGTAATGCCTGCCGGGAACGCCGGCATACAGGAAGGCTGTAACTGTATGGATGGAGAAAGCCCAGATAATGGAGAGGTAGCAGAGATACAGCACCCACTTGGGAGGTGTTGTGTCATGACGCTCAGCCTCAAGGGTCACCCAGCCGATAATGGCATTCAGGGTAAGATAGCCAATCAGGACGATCATGTCATAGAACATGACCGAATTGGGCGTAGGATGAAGGAGAACGTTCATCATGCGCTGGGGCTGGCCCAGGTCAACCACGATGAACAGGCAGCACATGATAACTGCGGCGATAGCCATAAATTCGCCGAAGATGATCATGATTTTGAACTTTTTATAGTGATGGAAGTAGGCGGGGAGCACCAGCATGACTGCCGAGGCAGCAACACCAACCAGATAGGTAAACTGGGAGATGTACAGGCCCCAGGAGACGTCACGGTTCATACCAGTAACGCCCAGGCCGGTGCTCAGCTGCGTAAGGTACACAATACCGCAGACTGCAATTACCGCTACAAGGAAGAGCAGCCACATGTAGTACCGCTTCGAGCCTTCGAGAAGTTTTTCAACCATGGCGTTTCTCCCTAGACAATATAGTATACACCGGGCTGAGTGCCCAGGTTGGGCTTGCGGCGTATGCTGAAGTTCTCAGCGAGAGCCTTGCAGACGTCAGACTCGGGATCATTCAGGTCTCCGAAGAGAATCCTGCCTTCAGAGGCTTCCACACAGGCAGGCAGGAGGCCCTTGGCCAGACGTTCCGTACAGAAGGTGCATTTTTCAACAACACCCTTCATACGGGTAGGATACTGAGGATTCGGAACCGGATCGCTTAAGTATGGACGAGGATCCAGGAAGTTGAAGGATCTGGCACCGTAGGGGCAGCCGGCCATACAGAAACGGCAGCCGATGCAGCGGTGGTAGTCCATGGTCACGATGCCGTTGGGCAGCTTGTACGTAGCCTGTGTGGGGCACACGCGCACACAGGGAGGATTTGTACAGTGGTTGCACAGAAGCGGGAAAGGACGATCCAGCACATGCTTGGTCAGATGCTCATTCATGTCATCCGGGAAGGCATGCTCATAACTGTCTGTCCAGATCCACTTGATTTCCTGATCCTCGTGGCCGTCTTTACGGCTGCGGATATCGGGAACGTTGTGGGCGTCGTGGCAGGCCTTGATGATGGCATCATAGTCTTCCACGTTTCTGAATTTCCTGGTGTCTATGACCATGGCCCAGCGCTTGGCAATCTTGCCCTTGGGAGCATGCTCATATTTTCCGGGAGACACCATGGCCTGAGCGGTTGTGCCGAACAGACCGGCTCCGCCCGTCAGAGCGAAGACCGACAGACCAGCCACCTTAAGAAAAGATCTTCTGTTCTTGTTCATTTTACTTGCTCCCCTTGGGAAGGATGTGGCAGGTCCAGCAATAGGGATCGACATTGTTGGTTACATGGCACTTGTCACAGAACTGCTCGTAGTCGCTGTGGCACTTGAGACATGTATTCTGGAGGCTGATCTCCCACTTTTTGCCGGTGGAAGAGACATACACCCTGTTATCATTACGCAGAGCCTGGTCACGCCATTCATTGAGCAGCTGCATATGCTCGGCACGCATAAAGGCAGCACTCTCAACGCACTCGTTTGAGTCGGCAGGCAGCGCTACTTCGGGTTTTGAATACTTGGCACCGAAGTTGGTCCAGAATGGGGCAGTGCAGATCACAAGAAAGACCACAATGCCCACTATGACAGCTTTTTTGTTATACATCCGCTATTCCCCCTCATCTTCTTCATCCAGGTGGGGCAGATCTTCCTGGCGGAGATTGACGGTACGCTTGTGTTCACCCTTGCAGATAAGGGCATTGGCCACAAGTTCCGTAAGACCGCTGATCGTAACGCCTGGAGCCCAGTAGTTGGCGAGCGGAGGAAGTGTGGCGCGGTCGATGGCGCAGACGCAGCACATGCGGTTTACGCCGTATTTCTGCTGGACGTAACGCAGGGCATTGCCACGCGGCATACCGGAGCGCATGCGCAGCTCCATGATTTCTTCCGTGTTGAGGCCGGATCCGGCGCCACAGCAGAAGGTCTGCTCACGAATTGTGTTCTCGGGCATTTCGTAGAAGTGATTGACGACGTGCTTGAGAACATAACGGGGCTCATCCAGCAGGCCCATGCCTCTGGCAGGGTTGCAGGAGTCATGCCATGTGCAGATGAGATCGTCATTGCGGCTGGGATCAAGGTTGAGCTTGTTATGGCGGATCAGGTCAGCCGTGAACTCGGAAATGTGCACCATCTTGGTGGATGCAGCATTTTCAAACACAGTGCCGGTAATGGGGGACACGGGAACTGACATGTTCTTGGGCGTAGGACCGTTATATGTATCCATATACTGGTTGATTACACGCCACATATGTCCGCATTCGCCGCCAAGGATCCATTTGACACCCAGGCGCTCGGCTTCTTCGTACATCTTGGCATTCAGTTTCTTGGCCATATTGAAGGACACGAAGGAACCGAAGTTGCCGCCTTCCGAAGCGTAGGTGGACAGGGTGTAGTCCAGGCCCAGTTCGTTGAACAGGATGAGGTAGCCCATGAACGTGTAGATGCCGGGATCGGCAAACACGTCGCCGGAAGGACAGATGAACAGGATTTCATGCCCTTTCTCGTTGAACGGGGTCTTGGGACGCACGCCTACGATGTCTTCGCAGTCGTCAGCCAGCATTTCCACGATTTCCACATAGGAATGGGGCTTGATGCCCAGGTGGTTGCCGGTGTAGCTGCAGTTCTTGGCAGGATCCATGATCCAGTGCAGGCCAAGGCCGACTTCATGGAGCATTTCACGCACGATGGCTGTGATTTCTGCCGTATCAATGCCGTAGGGGCAGAAGAGAGAGCAGCGGCGGCACTCAGTGCACTGGTAGGCGTAGTAGAAGAGTTCCTTCACCACGTCCTTGTCCCAGGACCTGGCACCGACTTTCTTGCCCAGGATTTTGCCCAGCATGGTGTAGTCGCGGCGGTAGAGAGAACGAAGAAGTTCTGCCCTGAGCACAGGCATGTTCTTGGGGTCGTTCGTTCCAAGGAAGAACTGGCACTTGTCAGCACAGGCGCCGCAACGAACACAGATATCCATGAAGAGCTTGAGGGAACGATGCTTCTTCAGACGTTCCTCAAAGGCATCACAGAGGATTTTTTCCCAGTTTTCAGGAAGATTCCAGTCTTCAGCCGCAGGATCCCATTCGTGGGGATTGGGCATATGCAGAGCCTGCATGGTCTCGACCTTTGCAGGATAGCAATAGCTTCCGGGGGCGAAAACAGGCTTGGTCTCCAACCAGGCTTCGGAAGGAAACTCCGGCCTGCTGGCGACTAGTTCTTGTGGGGTAGGTAATTTTGCCATGGTAAGGACTCCTTACTTGCCTGACTCTGATTTCTTTGCGGCATCCAGCGGCTTATCCAGAGGTAGATTCGCACCTGCCATGGCCTCACGGTAGAGGTCCTCATATTCGGGATAGGTCAGGAAGTCCTTGGGCGGATTCCACGGGTTCTCGTGACGAACACGCCGCGTATTACAGGGCAAGTTCCTCGTGGGGCTGAAGAAAACGCCAACCATGTGGGTCAACTTGGAAAACGGGAAGTAAATAAGCAGCGAACAGACCAGACAGACATGCACGAAGAAAATCGGGTCGATGCCATCAGCGGAGATGGGAGAGAAGTGAACCATTCCCATTATGTAGGCCTTGACCTGGGTGATATCGGTCTTGAAGCAGTAGCGCATCAGCAGGCCGGAAATGGCAATACCCATAATGAGGAACAGGGGCACGTAATCCTGCATCAGGGAGATGTAGCGCACGCGGGGATTAACAAGGCGGCGTCCCAGCAGGAAAACAACGGCAAAGAGCAGGAAGAGGCCCGTCAGGTACATGCGGGGTGCCCCGATCTGCAGGATACCGTCTATCATTTCCACAAAGGCAATACAGCCCGGAACGGGATCCATAAAGAAGCGGAAATGACGGAAGAAAACGATGAAGAAGCAGTAGTGGAAGACAAGAGCGAACAACCACAGCCATTTGGATGAATAGTAAATAAGCCTGGGGCCGCCGTTGATCGGGTCATCTGTTTTGATTTCGGCGTTCACATTGCGGAACAGCGAACGGAACAGAAAGACCTCAAGAAACATACGCTTGATAACACCGAACTTGGTGTCCGGGCAGTCAAGCTTGGCCTGTTTAATGAAGTCCAGAGATTTCTCCTGTCCACCGGTCGTGGGGATGGCAAAAGGAACCGGCGATTTGGCCCAGTAAACCATACGCCAGACGATGCCACCAAGAAAAATCAGTACCGCCACATAGGGAAGAACTACTCCGAAGAGTGCTCCCAGCCCTACGGCTGCTCCCAGCCAGGCGACGATTGTGATGGCCACCACAATCAGTAAAGCGTTTAACATTCCCTACCTCTCTATACGATAAGTATTTGCTTTGACCCTCGGTAGACAGAGGGGCCCTGCGCTTCGACAAACACAAAGCGTTCCTTGACACGTTCCCCGTGCATGACAGGGAATTTTGGGAGTTCACCGGCCTTTGCCATCCTGCAAAGGACAGCAGGCTGTTCTCTCCGGCATGGGCAGTGTCCTGCCCATGGTTATAGGCTAAAGAAAAGTTTCTGCCTGTACGGCATACGGATGCACAAGGCCTGTGCTATCCGTTTTTCTGTTCCTCAGGGGCGGCACTGTCATCCCCGGGAACAACATCGCTGCCCATACGCTGTGCCCAGCGTACCAGTTGCGCATGCTGGCTTTTTATCTCCTTGATTCTGTTCTCAGCTACGACTTCGCGTGACTTCGTATACATATCAAAACCAAGGAGCACGATAGTATCCAGCCTGGATTCTGCTTCAAGATAATCCTTCAGCTTTCCGGCCTTCTGCATCTCAGGCATGATGTGCTTCCGCATCAGAGGCTTGAGCAGATAGAAAACAAGCATGGCCTGGCTGGGAAGAAAATCCTGCACGGCACGCAGATGGACAAAACGGTCTATGGCATTACGCACTTCAGCCGGTTTTTTGTCCCAGCCTGACACTGCCTCGTAGACAACGTTGGCTGCCTCACGTGTCATGTCTGCTACAGGATTGGTGAAAGGATCCTTGACTGTCCGCAGAAAACCCGTTGTCTGAAGCGGGTAGGAAGCAAAAATTGCATTTACCCATTCTTCAATAATGGTCTCGCGAACCTTGAAAAAAAACTCTGTGGACTGCATACGCATCTTCCTCAAAGACTAAGACTGCTAGTCTATATTAAATCGTGTAATTCTACAGAGAAATACACCCTTGGTCAATTTCAATGGCGGGCAATTCCCCAAAAAACGAAAATTTCTCCGTTTCGCACACCAAGTCTTTTTCTGTCCCTGTTCTTCGTTTTTCTGCACTGGCAGGGCTTAACCGGCCGCATCATTCACCCGGAAAAAACGATAAAAAAAACGCCACAGACAAAGCTATAAAAGGCCGTGCCGTGGCGAAAAAACGAAAAATTAAGTCAGGCTTATCTTTTTTTGCTCATGGAAGAGCCACCGTCGTCATCACAGTCTTTTGTGCCGTCATAACAGGCACCCTCAACCGGATTCTGAAGGGGAATAACCGTACTTTTTTCTTCCTGAGACGAATGAATATGCTGGGATGGTGCCTTTTTCTGCCTGGCAAGATGGGAAGGAAGCCCCCGGTATTCCAGATAGGGAACAACTGGACCGGCATTCAGATACACATGCGCCTTGTTGGACAGCAGTTTAAGGACAAGGAAAAGATAGTCTGGTCCGGACAAGACAGGTACGTCCGCTTCCTTGGACGCCTGCAGGGCATCCTTCATATTCATGCCATTGTCCAGAAGCTCCTGCATGCGTGCAATGCGCGGCACATCCATCTCAGTTTCAGCAATAGGATAAAAAGCCACGTCTATGCTTCCGGAAAGCTTTTCTATCCCCTGGCGGCAGGAAGGGCATGAGGGAGAGAAAAACATATGCACCTTGGCTTCACTGTAATTATCCGTCATGCAGTACAGGGGAGAAAGAGCCTTGAGGACGATGCCCACATTGCAAAGGAAAAGAGCAGCCCAGACATAGACCAGTATCTGCCTTGTCTGTCTTTGCCCGTATCTTGCCTCTTTCTGCAGTGCACTGCGAAAGCCCAGAAAAACAAGGCAAAGCAGCAGGGCCACAATAAGGCAGTTAAAGCATGGAGCTGTTGCCACCATGAGGGCCAGAAGCAGTGCGTCAACCAAAAGCCCGGTCCAGGCGATGGCATAGCCGGTTTTGGCCTGGCCCAGAACAGCCAGTATCCCCATAATAACAAAGCAGACCATGCCCACATGCCACAAGGATATGCCGCCTATGGTGGCATTGCCATATATGGCACATCCGGCTGTAAAACAGATTTGAGGTCCTCCCCCCAGAACGTCCCAGAGGCAGAACAAAAATCCCACTGCACAGAAAAAAAGCGGTACGGGCAAAATACGGTTTACTCTAATCATTTGCCGGAATTCTCCTGGCTGAACAATTTCAGTGTGAACTAATGCGACCTGCAATCCTTGCAAGCATGACTGCAAGACTGCCTGGCTAAGCTATATAGCACTTGCAAATGCAAGGCAAACTGCAAAATGAGCCCGCATTTTTAAGCAAGGCATGCTTTTCATTTGCTGAAAGCGGTTTTTATCTTGCCTGTGGCAGAAGATAAAATATCTTTCCGTCATTTTCAGATTCAAGCAGGGATCCCTTTCTGACAAGCTCTTTAACTATGCCTCTTGTCTTTTCAAGGTCACTGTCCAGGCCTTCTGCAATGCCTTCTGCCGTACTTGGATGCCGCTCTATCAAATCAAGCACCTCCTCCGCGCTGGCTGTATGGTGCGCCGGCCTGGAAGAGGCCGTCCCAAAAGAGGAAGCAATAATTTCCACTTTGCCCGGAAGCCTTTTTGCTATTGCCTGAAGCCTGCTCATGCCCAGTGCCCTGGCGCTTCTCTCAGCAGGAGGACGAACCACAGTGTTCAGCTGGACGCACTCTATGTTGTCCAGGCCTTTGATGGCAGAAGACAGTGCCTCTATATCGTCATCAGTATCGTTGATGCCGGCTACCAGAAGAACTTCCAGCCAGATGCGGCCGTGAAAGTCATGGCAGAACGTCTTCAGGCCTTCATAAATCTTTCTGACCTCAAGTCCGGGCACAAGCCTGTTGACAGCCTCGGCTGAAGCCGGAAGGACGGCATCCAGCGACGGGCTGATAATATCTGCACGGGCAAGATTCTGCCGCACTTTTGCATCCCACAGCAGTGAGGAGTTTGTAAAAACAACTACTGGAATATCCGTCATTGCCTTGATGCCGTCGATAATCTCGCCAAGGCTGCTGTTCAGGGTAGGTTCACCGGACCCTGCAAAGCTGATGGCATCAGGTGTTTCTTCCTGAAGCCTTTGCCGTATTTCCTCCAGCACATCAGCAGAAGGCGCATACTCCCTTATTTCCAGCGTATGACAGGTTGTTCGTCCGAGCAGACAGTACACACAGTCATAGCTGCATGTCTTGAACGGAATAATGTCAACACCTAATGACCTGCCAAGACGTCTTGACAGAACAGGTCCGTATACATGCATGTATCGTTGCATACAGCAAGCCTCCGCTGCGAAATCCGATGAAATACCCATTCCCAGGGGACAGAAGAAGACAGAAAAAGCATATACTTTTGTTTCTTCTGTCTCAAAGCAAAAAAAGGGTGGCAGCCTGAGCTGCCACCCCATTAAAAGCCTAGTTAGCGGTTAGCGATCTATTGAGCAGGGCCGGAAGCGGCGTGCTGCATCTTGATCTCGACCTTCTCGGTCAGGCCGCTGTAGTACCCGCGCAGGATGTCGAGTACTTCGTCACGACCGAAGTGGGCAGGAATTTCCTTGCCTTCGGAGAGGAACTTACGCAGTTTGGTGCCGGAAAGAATGACGCGGTCTTCTTTGCCGTGGGGGCAGGTCCTCATGGAAGCCATGCCGTCGCACTTGGTGCAGTAGAAGGTCCAGTCGATCTTCAGGGGCTCGCAGAGCAGGCGCTTGCCGGGATCGGCAGGCTGAGGAATCTTGT
>JAUMVQ010000280.1 GCA_030530085.1 Desulfovibrionaceae bacterium
TGCGCAAGCTGCGTCATCCCAACCGTGCCTCATCCCTGAAATCCTACTACGAAAGCTAGGAGCCTTGCTGTGCGTCTCCCGTTCTTGCGGGCTTTGCGGACACGCCTCCTCCCCTGTCTGATATTGAGCGTGCTCTTTGTTCCGGCAAAGAGCACTCTCTGTGCATCTGCTTCCGAGGCATTGCCGGAAGCAGCCCCGCTGGCTCAAGGACAGGACAATGGCCTTCACAACACTGTCCTGCCCCTGCTGGAAAAGCAGCCGTCAGGCAAGGTTGTCATGGTGCTTGACGGAGACACGCTGCGTCTGGCAGATCGGCGCACCATACGCCTGGCCTGCATTGATGCGCCGGACCGGTCCTTTTCCAGTCCCATGTACTATGCCAACCAGGAGCTCAGGGAAGACAATTTCCAGCCGGCAAAAGGCTCGGTACACATAGAGCAGCGCTCCTACAGGGGCATGGAATACCGCTATGCCTCTGAAGCCTATGAAGAGCTCAAAAAAAAGGCCCTGAAAGAGCCTGTGCAGCTGGCAGCCCCCAAAAGAGAAAAGGATCCGCACGGCCGTCTTGTGGCTGACGTTATTCTGAAAGACGGGACGTCGCTGAGCTCGTACCTGGTGGCAAACGGCCTGGCCTACGTGGTTATAAATCCTGCCTATCCCAAGGAATATACAGACGCCCTTGTAGCCCTGCAAAACAAGGCAATCGAAAAAAAATGCGGCTTCTGGGACATGCTTTTCAGCCTGGATGCAGCCAGGCAGCCCTATATAGGCAACAAGGCAACGTCACTTTTCTACTCAAGCCATGACATCCGCGGCCAGCAGATCAAGCCCCGTTTAAGAGTGTATTTCGGGACGCTCATGGATGCCTTTATGGCCGGCTTTGCACCTGCAAGCGCCCGCGACTTCTGGCCGCCTGCAAAGTAAGGCACAAAAAAGACAGAAAGAGCCCTCAGGGAACAGCCCCTGCCATACCCTACATCTGATTGGCTGTTCCTATGGAAAGCCAGGCCCGCATGCAGTCAGACATCCACTTGTCCTTGTGGTGGGCAATCTGCCTGTATACGTGCACCTCGGGGAACTGGTAGTCAAAGACACTGATTTCGCCGCCCTCCCAGGCATCGGCAATAACATAGTGCGGAAGCCACGATATGCCCTCGCCTGCCCGTATCATGCGCAAAATAATATCCGGATTGCCCACCTGGAAGGTTGAATGGTACTGCAGGCCGCGGTCGGCCAGGCAGTGCTGCAAAAGCACGGCATTGCACTGATCCTGCTCTACAGTCAGAAAAGGGAGGGAAAGGATTTCCTCAAGGTCAGGATTGGGCTTGCGGCAGAGAGGATGGTTATAGGGAGCAGCAAAATACATGAGTTCTTCCTGCACATCCACGACAACAAGGTTTTCGTCCGTGAGCTTTGTCTGGAAGAAATAGGCCAGATCAATTTCATTGCGATACAGCATGTCGGCCAGCTTCTGCCCGTTGGCTTCCTCCACGATAACCCTGACCGCAGGATACCGCTTTCTGAACTCCAGGATGTGCGGAAGCAGGATATGGTTTTGCAGAGACTGTATAAGGCCTATCCTGAGCGTTCCCTCCAGGTTCTGCTGTGACTTGCCGACTTTCTGTATGCTTTCTTCCATGCGCAGCATGTCGTAGGCCATGCCCAGAAGCTTGTGCCCTGCATCCGTGACGTATATCTGCCTGCCCACGCGGTCAAACAAACGCACGCCAAGCTCTTCCTCAAGCTGCTTTATCTGGGCAGTTACCGTTGACTGTGCATAATGAAGCGTCGCAGCTGCCCTGGTAAAGCTCTTTTCCTCTGCAATGCGCACAAAGGTGTGCAGCGTGCGTAGTTCCATACCGTCCTCCGTATACAAGGCACTTGCAGACCAGATGACTGCCAGAAAAACTGCCGTGCCGGTACTGCTGCAGCAGGAAAACCGGCCTTGGGACAATTAATCGAAATTTGTGAACCTATAGATTAAAACATTCAATTTTACAAATAAGACGATTTTATCCACTATACTGAGCCATGTGTCCTCTTATCCGTTTTCTGACCGGAGAAAGTACTTATGCTCACCCATTACGGTTTTCTGATTCTTCTGCAAAGCGTCCTCTACGGCTTAATGGATGCCCTGCTTAAACTTGTTTACAGGGATATGCCGGTCTCCTTTTTCATTTCAGTCCGA
>JAUMVQ010000281.1 GCA_030530085.1 Desulfovibrionaceae bacterium
ATTTTGGGGCTGAAAGCCCTCTTGCAGGCCGGAGGCAATGAACTGCCTTAAATCATGTTATGATGCCGGTGCAGGGTTTTCTGGCCAGAGAGTTTTAATGCCTGTCTCTTAAGTAATCACTTTTATTTTTAGTGTCAATATTGTTTTATTATGTTTTTGATAATTTGAGGGCAGCCTTCTGTAACCTCCATCTCCTGCCTCTTTACGATCGTGAGGAGGGGTGCTTTGTCCTGCCCGCACGAAGTCAAAGAGCCCCCGGGGTCTTGACTTTTTCCAGTCTGTAGACGAACTATATTCCCTGCTGTAACGCGTATTTTTTAGCTGTGTTTCTGTGCTTTGCGGCAGTCTTGGCTGCAAAAGTGGAGTTGTAAAGCGTGCCGTCCAGTCTCTTTCAGCAACAGGTGACGCCTGCCCAGAATACCTATGAGCCTGTGCACAGTACAGATGAAACTGTATCCTCCCCCGATGCGGACAGCGTCAGGGATCCTGAAGACATTTCCTCGGAACAAAAGGGTATAAGGCTGACAGGGCAGTTCGTATTCTACACTGTCTTCCTCATGATGGTGCTCATGCCCGTGTCTTTTGTGAGCGGCCTCCTGTACGGACGCTGTGAGGCTGAGCAGGAGTATGCCCTGCAGAGCCCCATGGCCAAAATACAGCAGGAAGCCCTGGCAGAAAATGAACAGGCCGAAGAAAAAGATGCCTCTGAAAAGGAGGCGCAGCCTGAGGAAACCATCCTGAAGCCGCAGGAACTGACGTTCTCCCGTATGCTCAGGGCTGCTCCGGGAGAAAAGATTCCCGAAGCAGGACAGATACGGCCCCTGAAGCCGGCTGCAGCCCCGTCTGTCAAGGAAGGGGAAGAAGCCGTTGCCCAGACACCGGGCATGAGCCCTGCCACGGCATCCGGCCCACAGGAAGCGCCGGCCATGAAGGCCGACATGTATGACTTTGTCTTCCAGATAGCTGCGTACAAGGCCAGGTCCAAGGCAGAAGACATGCGCATGCGTATTGAGTCCGAAGGCTTCAGGTCTAAGCTTGAGAAGAGCGGCCGCTTTTACGTGGTGCTTTTGCTGACAAGGGGCGGTGATGAGCGGGTGCTGGAAGTGAGGGATGTCCTGCATCGCATGCATCTGGGCGATCCTCTGGAACGAAGCCGCACGCCGGTGTTCCGTCCCCTTGGCGAACGCTGATTTTTTGCCAACAGTGTCAGGCGGCGTGCTGCAGGCAAAACCTTTTCTGACGCCTCTGCAAAGGCGTTTTCAGCCGCATACAGTAAAAACAGAAGGAGAAAACTATGAGAGTACTGCTTATTAACGGCAGCCCGCACGAAGCAGGGTGTACCTATACGGCCCTTATGGAGGTGGCAAACCGCCTCCATGAGCTTGGCGTAGAAACAGACCTTGTGCAGTGCGGCAAGAATCCTGTGCAGGACTGCATTGCCTGCAACAAGTGTGTCAAAACGGGCTCCTGTATTTTCAAGGATGATGCCGTCAATGAGACCATTGAGCTTTTGAAGAAGGCCGACGGCCTTGTGGTAGGATCGCCTGTCTATTATGCCGGTCCCAGTGCCCGCCTGACAGCTTTTCTGGACAGGGTCTTTTACTGCAAGTCCGCTCCCTATGCCGGCAAGCCTGCCGCAGCCGTGGTTTCCTGCCGCCGTGGAGGAGCCTCTGCTTCCTTTGACCGCTTGAACAAGTATTTCACCATCTGCGGCATGCCTGTTGTCTCGTCCCAGTACTGGAATTCTGTCCACGGCAATACGCCCGATGAGGTGCGCCAGGATCTGGAAGGATTGCAGACCATGCGTACCCTGGCATCCAACATGGCCTGGCTTCTGCGTTGCATAGAGGTCGGCCGCCAGCAGGGAATACAGTTTCCTGAAAGAGAGCCATGGATTAAGACAAATTTTATCCGCTAAACAGCGTTCATGGGTCAGGAGCCTTCACATATCCTCTGGAAGTCATTCATCAGGGGATTTTGAAGGCTCCTGTTTTTGGTGGCAACTGATGTATCTGTACATGGCATCGCGGCATGCGGCTTTTCTATTCGTCTTTTGAAAAGTATTGCATTTGTACTGCCGATGAAGACAGAGAATTTTTGCCTGCTTAGCTTGAGGCACTGGTATTTTTGAGAAAGTAATAGTTCGATATGTGGGAAACACTTGATTCTGGTGTA
>JAUMVQ010000282.1 GCA_030530085.1 Desulfovibrionaceae bacterium
CAGAAGACTTAGCAGCATCAGTACTCTTTTGAGTTCTGCCTTTTGCAGGCTTTGTCTTGGATCCTGTATCAGACGGCTTTACAGCATCAGTACCCTTTTGTGCTCTACCTTCTGCAGGTTTTGTTTTGGCTTCTGCATCAGGAGACTTCACAGCCTCAGTCCCCTTTTGAGTTGTACCTTCTGTCGGTTTTGTCTTGGTTCCTGCATCAGGGGACTTCACAGATTCAGTCTCCTTTTGTGCTGTACCTTCTGCGGGCTTTGTCTTGGCTCCTGCATCAGGAGACTGTACTGCATCACGCCCAGGTTTAGCTGCAACTGCGGACTCTGCCGGCTTTTTTTCCTCTGTACCAGCAACAGTTTTATCTGATTTGGACTCTGTTTCGCTGGAAAAGCTGTTGTAGCCAAAAATTACAGCCGCCAATACCAGCAAAACACTACCCCCAATGAGGGCAAAACGATGTCTGCCCTTCCTTTCAGGGATCTGCTGTGTCTGCGAAACAGGCTCACCAAACTCAATCAGCTGCGCTGTGATATTGTCAGGACCACCGGCATCAATAGCAGCGCTGACCATGAGAGACACTTTCGAGGAGGCTGGTATGGCCTGAGTAAAAATGCTTGCGAGTTTGTCCTCAGGAACAGAGCCCCACAGCCCGTCTGAACAGAGCAGATAAGAGTTCCCGCTTTCAATCCTGAATTTCTCTACGACACATCTGGATATATCAATATTACCGCCGAGAGACTGTGTAATTACGTTTTTAGGCGCCTTCTCCGCCTCCTCTGCGGATATAACACCTGCCAGCAACATTTCCTGAACAGCTGAATGATCATATCCTATCTGCTTCAGCTTTCCGTGGCTGTAGACATACAAGCGGCTGTCGCCTGCATGGATGAAGTAGCCGGTGTTTCCAGCTACGAGAAAAGCTACAATTGTTGAACCGCAACTGCTTAAAGCAGGATTTTCCTGTCCGATTTCCTGAACTTTTTTGTCAGCATACAGCAATGATTCTTGCAACAGGTCTTCAGGATCGCCGGAATGGGTCTCGAAGTAGTCCTTAAACGACAAGACTGTTCTCTTAGAGGCTTCCTGTCCGCCGGCATAGCCGCCCATGCCATCTGCGACAATAAACAGTTCTCCGCCAGCCAGGGTAAACCAGCCAAAAGAATCTTCATTCTTCTCGCGTACAAGGCCAGTGTGGGACATCTGCCCGACAGAAAAAGCAATAGCAGTATCTTTAGGCATTCTGAGGAATCTCCACAATCACATACTTTGCATTGCCCATTTCAAGGATATCGCCGTGGTGCAGTTCAAGCTGCCCTACAGCCTCTTTGCCATTTAGCACCGAACCATTTGTAGACAGACTGTCCTCAAATAAAAACTTGCTGTTTCTGTATAGGATGACAGCATGCTCCTGGGACAATTGACTGTCATTTATAGTGATAGTTGCACCACTTCCCCTGCCAATGGTCTGACGCCCCTCGTGCAGAGGATAATACGTTCCAGCCTGAGCAGTATCATAGGTCATGAGAAAGCCGACAATACGGCTTATGCTTCTTTTGCTATACTGAGGACGCATTATGACGGTACGATCCTGGGCAAGCGGAGACTCGTCAAGCATCACAGTATGAATACCCATGCTGCCTGTCTGCTCCATATTGCTCGTCCTCGCCGGGTCATCATTGCCTGCGGCCGGCATATCAACGGAATTATTGCCTGCAGTTTCACCGCACCAAGGACAAAAATCAGAACCAAAGGGTATTATATGGCCATTAGGACAACGGGAATTTTTATCATTATCTGACATAGCAGTCTCCTGTACTTGTACAGCTACTTTCGCCTGATGACGGCTTCAGTTTTGCCAAATAACACTTTATCTCCAGGCTTGAGATGTGTCGGCTGTGAAATCCGAACCTTATTAACAAAAATGCCGTTGGTTGATTTTAAATCCTCAATTAGTAATTTATCCCTGGTAACAGTAATTGCACCATGATGGCGTGAAACCGTAGCATCTCCAAGAATGATCGCATTATCCTTGTTCTTGCCAATGGTTACACGCCCATACGGCAATGGAAATGTCATTCCGATTGCATGAAACTCTATAATAAAGTTACTGAATTCTTCTTGTTCAGGTAAAGCAGGCTGCTTTCCCCGGTTACTGAATTCTT
>JAUMVQ010000283.1 GCA_030530085.1 Desulfovibrionaceae bacterium
CTGACAGCATGCCTCAGAAAGAGAGCCTTCCCTTTGGCCGCAGCTTCTGCCTTAAGATCGGCCTCTACGCCGTCATCAGCCATATTGCGGAGGAATACGGCCTGGGCCCCATGCTTGCAAGGTACTTCGGCGCCTTGGATGCAGCTATGATTCTGGATCTAGCCTCCTTCCTCATTGCAGGAAACGGGCATACGGACTGGCATATCGACGGGTACGCCTTTGACCATCCCCTCTTTTCCGCCAGCCTGCCGCCTGAGGTCGATGGGGCATGGTGCGGCGGTTCTTTTGAACGGCAGGCCGTTGAGTCCCTGCAGGCCGTTGGAAGACCGGAGTGCACGGGGTTTTTTGTATGAATGGGTCAAAAGCCGCGGAAACAATCGCCGCATCTGCATCACCCAGGACCTGGCAGACAAAAGCCTAGATGCAGGCAATACGTATATTGCAGATTTTGGCACGGCCGGGAGCGGAAGAGAGTGCCTTGTGCACAACGTGGCAGTTGCCATGGATGCGGCCAACCGCATACCCCTCTTTTATGCGGAGTACCCCGGCGCTGCCTGTGACGTGTCGCAGTTTTCCTTTATGGCAGAGGAAGCCAAAAAATTCGGTTTTGCAAAGCTCCTGTTCATCATTGACAGGGGGCCGTTCTGCCGCGAACACATACGCTGGATTGACGAAAAGGGCTTCTCATTTGCCATCGTGTGCAGGGGTAATGCGCCCTTTGCTGCCTCTGTTGCCGAAGAAAGCGTGGATTCCTTTGATCCGGAGGCCTCCTGGATTGCTTCCCGCGGGGTGTTTGGCACAACCGTCAGGGCCCGGCTCTTTGAGGACGATGCAGAGGAGCGGTACTTCCACATATATTATGACTACGGCAGGATGCTCGAAGACACTGCGCTGATCGAAGACAGGACTGGCTGGGACAGGAGATTTTGGGGAAGACATACGGGGGAGCGCATACAGTTCGGGGAGCGCTTCGGGCAGTATTTTGAGCGTGAGTACAGCAAAGGCGTCTTTACGGGTGCCAGGAAGCGGGTCAGCGTTATAGAAAGCGATATGTCTCTCTGCGGCTATTTCTGCATTATCACCTCGGAGAAAATGACGGCAGAAGAGGCCCTTGTGCTGTACAGGGGCAGGGAGGCAAATCCTTTGTCGGAGCAGCTCTTTTGTTCTGACAGAAGCTTCAGGAAAGGGCCGTTAGGCGAAGCCTGGTGGAATGCGGCTTTGCTGGAGTCAACCAAGAGGGATCTCATGCATGTCTTGTTGGGCAGGCCGCAGGGCTTGCCGGATGCCCTCCGGTTCATTGAGTTTACAGCCCTGATCATCAGTTCAAGGATGTCCTGCCTGCTTGAAAGGCAGAAAGCCATGGCAGAATCAGGGGAGAAATCAGGGCAGGAGTACATGACGTTTGCAATGGCCTTGTGCGAGCTTGAAAGGATAGAGGTGTGCCGCCAGGAAGGCGGGAGCTTTAAGCTGGCGCATGCGCTCACAATGGCCCAGGAGAAAGTCTTGAGAGCTTTCGGGCTTGATGCAGGGAGCATCAGGAAGAAGGCAGGGGAGATTGCCTGAAGAAGCCTGAAGAGGGTCCGTGGCAGTGAGCCTATATTGCCATGGGGGACTGTCGTGAGGCCGGCTGTAGCTCCTTGCAGACATGGCTTGTCATGCAGGGACTGCCATGTTGTAAAGACATACAGGAGCACACCCGTCCCCAGGGCCTGTCTGTGCCTTAAAGCAGTACCCATGTCCATGGCCTGAATTGTCAAAAGGGGATGCCTGATATCTCTGTATCAGTTATCCCGTAGACCTTCGTGTTCCAGCAACGGACAGTTTCTGCCCCGCTGTGCTGACCTGCAGAGAGGCCATAATGGCATCATCAGCTATTGTACGGCTGTGGCTTTAAGAAATTCTTCGGCCCTGGCGACACAGGCTTTTTGACAGAAGGATATGCCCCAGAGCATGACTTTCTCACACTTTTTTACAGCCGTTACGTATTTCGTTTTCTTAATCTGGCGAAGAGCACGCTCTGCATCCCCGGACATGCTTTTTTCTGTCTTGGAGTACTTGACTTCAATAACAGCAGCGTGGGCCATGGTTGGCCCAGTGACAATGATGTCCTCTCTCCGGCCGCTTTTTTTGCAGGTATCAGGCGCGTAATTTG
>JAUMVQ010000284.1 GCA_030530085.1 Desulfovibrionaceae bacterium
CACAGTCCTTGTCGAGGAAAACGGCATTACCATTTTATAGGGCACAGGAAGAGCAATGCGCATCTATCTCATAGGGCCAAGGGCCTCGGGCAAAACGACGCTTGGCCGGTATCTGGCAAACACTCTGGGCGCCAGGTTCCTGGATACGGATGAGGTCCTTGCCTCACGCCTTGGCACATCCATATCAGGCTTTGTTGCACAACATGGCTGGGACAGCTTTCGCAAGGAAGAACACGATGCACTGCGTGCAGCCATAGAGATGACGGAAAATATACATTCAGTCATTGCAACAGGTGGCGGAATAGTGCTGCTTGAGGAAAACAGAAAGCTTGTGCATGCAACAGGACAGTGCTTTTACATCAGAGTCCCGGTTGATGAAATGGTGCGCCGCCTGCAGCAGGATCCGGCAGAAGCACAACGCCCGTCCCTGACCGGCAAGGGGCTCTGTGAAGAGGTGGCCCAGGTGGTCAGGGAAAGGGAGCCTCTCTATTGTGAAACTGCGCACTATGTTCTCGACGGCACGCAAAGCACAGCAGTATCCTGTGAAAATATTCTCAATATCCTTCCTGAAAATAACGCTTAAATCTGCCATACAGGCTGAACATGGTGCCTCTGATGACTGATCAGGGGGTGTACGGGCAGGTACAAGCCGCCTGGCAAATGACGTGCTCAAACGGCGGTTTTGCCACTGCTATAATACAAAGATTTGTACGCAAAATGAGCCGCTTAAGTTTCAAAAACGCATTGACACAACAACTTACAGCGTGTATAGCCTTTCATTAACGTAATCTCTGCCACTCATTTACGGGGAGGATGGAACGTGCTGGATCTCAACATTACAATGCTCTTTCAGCTTGTGAATTTCCTGATTACCATCTTCGTCCTGAATCAGTTGCTTATAAAACCCCTTCGCAAAGTCATGCGTGAGAGAAAGGAAATGATGGCCTCTCTTGCTACTGACGCACAGGCTAGTGAAGACAAGGCTACAAGCAGCTTGGACGATTATGAATCACAGCTGACAAAAGCGCGTCAAGACGCCGCCAGCAACCGCGACAGCGGCCGCACAGCCGGCGTGAAGGAACAGCAGGCGCTTCTTGAAGAAGCACAGAAAAAGGCTCAAGGCATCCTGGGCGAAGAGCGCAAGCGTTTGCACGCGGAAGCCGAAAGCTCACTGCAGGAGCTCCGCTCCAAAGTCGGAGCCTATTCCCAGCAGCTCGCCGCTCGCGTTCTGAACGGCTAGTCCCCGGCTGGGACGAGTCTGGTTAGATAACAGGAGGTGGGATGCATTGAGGAATAAACTAATGAGTAAAGCCATGGCAGGCCTGACAGTTGCAGCATTTGTTGCAGTTGTCATGTATGCCGCCCCTGCTATGGCTTCGGAAGGCGGCCATGAGCTACGCTGGGGAGACCTGGCATGGCGTTGTGTCAACCTTGTTATCTTTGCAGCCATTCTGTGGCACTTCCTGGGCAAACTGTGCGTCAATTTCTTCAGGGGACGTAAACAGGGAATCCAGGAAGGTATTGATAACCTGACGGCAAAACGTGAAGAAGCCAAGGCACGTCTGGCTGAAATTGAGGCGCATATTGCCAACCTCGATTCCGAGCGGGAAGCAATCCTTGCCGAAAGCAAAGAGCAGGCTGAGGCCCTCAAGAAGGGCATCATTGAGCAGGCTCATGCCCAGGCAAAGCAGATTGTTGAAATGGCCAAGGTTTCTGCCGAAAGCGAAGCCAGGAACATTATTCAGCAGCTGCGTGCGACAATTGCCGATGAACTCATCGACGAGACCCGCAAGAATCTCGCTAGCTCCCTCAACAAGAGCAAACACGAGAAACTTATCGACAAATCCCTGAAGAAGGTGGTGCTGCAATGACAGACACAAAAATTGCCCGTCGTTATGCCAGCGCTGTTTTCAAACTGGGTATGCAGGAAGGCGGAAACGTCGTAGCTCAGCGCGGCAAGACCCTTAAGGATCTTGATTCCCTGCTGGACCAGAATGCCGCTCTGAACAATGTCTTCAAAAGTCCCATCTTTTCAGTGGACGAGAAGAAAAAGGTTCTCAGCGACGTTCTCACCAAGATTGGTTCTGATACAGTCACTCGCAACTTTTGTTTCCTGCTGGCCGA
>JAUMVQ010000285.1 GCA_030530085.1 Desulfovibrionaceae bacterium
GTCCTGCGCATGGAGGATCTCATCCACTATGCCACGGCCTGGGAAGGCCTGCTGCGCTCCCTGCGCACCGGCTTCCTGCGCATGGACGAGTCATCGGACATGCCGGAAAACGCCATGCGTTCCAAGGGGCTGTGCCCTGATCCTGTGCCGCTGGACGTGAAGGTCATCCTTATTGGCGATGAATTTCTCTATGAGGGCCTGCTTGACTCTGACGAGCGCTTTGGCAAGCTCTTCCGCATCAAGGCAGAGCTCACTGACGCCATGCCCCGCAATGCAGCCGGGGTAAGGCAGTACCTCAACGCCATCTGCCGCATTGTCCACTGCGACAACCTGCCTCCCTTTGACAGGACAGCCCTTGCCTGGCTGGTGGAACTGGGTTCCCATATCTGCGAGGATCAGAAAAGGCTTTCCCTCAAGTTCCCGCTCATCAGGGAATACATGGTGGAGGCTGCAGCCCTGGCGCAGATGGAAAAAGCCGACACTGTGACCGGATCCATCCTTGAAAAGGCCTATGCCGCCCGCACCTACCGCGTCAACCTCATAGAAGATGCCTACATGGAGGAATACGACCGCAATGTCATCAGGGTGGAGACCAGCGGGCAGGCGGTAGGACAGATCAACGGCCTGGCAGTCACAACCTACGGCAACTTCGAGTTCGGCCTGCCGCACCGCATTTCCTGCACCGTAGGCGTAGGGCACGACGGCATCTCCGATATTGAGCGCGAGGCAGATCTTGGCGGGCCCATCCACACCAAGGCCATGATGATCCTCATGAGCTACCTCACCGGCGTCTTTGCCAGCCGCAAGCCCTTAAGCCTCTCAGGATCGCTCTTTTTTGAGCAGAGCTATGCCGGCATTGAAGGCGATTCAGCATCCGGTGCCGAGCTGGCCGCCCTGCTCTCTGCCCTGGCAGACGTGCCGCTGCGCCTAGATCTGGCCTTTACCGGCGCTGTCAGCCACTCAGGGCAGATTATGGCCGTAGGCGGCGTGACCCAGAAGGTTGAGGGCTTTTTCAAGGTCTGCTCAAGGCAGAAGCTGACAGGCACGCAGGGCGTTATCCTGCCTGCTGACAACGTGGATCACCTCATGCTGGCTCCTAACGTCCTCAAGGCCGTAGAAGAGGGACGTTTTGCCGTCTACCCTGTGCGCTGCATAGAAGAAGCATTGCAACTTCTGACAGGCATGCCTGCAGGAAGGCGCCGCAAGAACGGCACCTTTACCAAGGGCTCCCTGTACGAAAAAGTGGACAGAAGGCTTACCCTGCTTGGTGAATACGGGCAGAACGCCTTCCGCAGGACTTCAAGGTCGGCAAAGTAAGCCGCCTTATGGCAAAGACATTTCTGGCAGCTGTTCCCTTCATGGGGACAGCTGTCTTTTTTATGCCTCTTTTTCATCTAGCTTCTTCCTTGCCGTCCACAGTCATGTACATACAATTGAACAGATTAAGCCTATCATCAAAAGGCTGAAGGAACTGCTTACAGGTCCTGCCCTTGCAACTCTGAACAAGCTATTTGCATCATGGCTTGATCTTGCCTTTAAGCGGTCCAAGATCACAAATGAAATTCATAAATGTAACACTCTGCAGGAGGTAGACAACATGTTTCTTGAAAATGTTGCCAAATGGAAGGATGTATACATTCAAGAAGGCGAGGAGAGAGGCGAGGCTATAGCCTGTGGCAGACTGTTGCAGATTCTGCTGGAAGACCGTTTTGGCACGATTCCTGAAGTTGTGAATTCCTTTATTGTGTCTTCTGACTCAGAGTCCCTGACATCGTTGTTTCGTTTTGCCAGTAAAGCGCCCTCCATGCAGGCAATCACAGACCACATCAAAGGTATGCAGGCACTGTCATAAACAGGGACTAAATTCTCTGTCTGACTGGCTGAACCCAGGTTAGAACTGTCTGATTGGCAAAAGAAGATGTGGCTGGTGACGCAGAAGCAGTGAATGCCTGTACGTTACCAGCCACATCCGTTGTATTTATGCGGCTTTGCCAGCCTTTGAGATAGTATGAGGTTCTGACGGCCAGTGCCAACGGTATTCCCAGGACCTTGTACATGTCTGGCCGTTTCGGGAACACCCTTCAAAAACGTGACTTTGTCGTTCCGGACAGTAAAAAG
>JAUMVQ010000286.1 GCA_030530085.1 Desulfovibrionaceae bacterium
TCCTTTGGCTTCAAGCACGGCCTGCCCAAGGACGTGGACTACGTCTTTGACCTGCGCTTTCTGCCCAATCCCTATTTTGTGAGCGAGCTCAAGAGCAAGAGCGGCCTGGAGCAGGATGTGGCGGACTATGTCTTTGCCACGCCCAAGGCCAGGGAATTTCTGTGCAAGCTGCAGGATCTGCTCTTTTTCATACTGCCGCTCATGGAAGCAGAAGGGCGCTACCGGCTGACCATTGCCTTTGGCTGCACAGGCGGGCATCACCGCTCCGTGGCAGTGGCAGAGGCCATAGGCAGGGCCTTAAAGCAGGCAGGCTATCCTACAGCCGTGGAACACCGCCATCTGGAACTCGGCTAGCTGCAAGCGTTACGGGGCTCGTTCTTTTTTCCCTGCCTTCCACTTCTGCCGCCGGCAGGGGCAGAACAGTGCAGGCGAAAAAAAGGAAATGGGGCACCATTGCCATTCTGCCTGATACAGGCTATTTTTTACCGCATCTGGAACAATAGACGATGGCATTTTTCGACAGGGGGAATTTGCGTCATGGCTCATGAGTCGCATGAGACGGTTGCCGATCCCATGGAAGTGGGAATTATTGTGGTTTCGCACGCTGATTACGGTTCAGCCCTGCTGAAAACAGCCGAGTTTATTCTTGGCCCTTTGAGCGACTGCTCCTCCATCAGCGTGGACATAGGGCAGGAAGTCCCTGAAATTGTGCGCCGCCTGAAGGATGCTGCCCAGCGTCTTGACAAGGGGGCTGGCGTCCTCATCCTGACAGACATGTTTGGCGGAACGCCCACCAACCTTGCCTTGTCCCTGCTCACTACCCACAATGTGGAAGTGGTGACAGGCGTCAACCTGCCCATGGTCCTGAAAGTGTTTTCCTCAAGGACAACACCGCTCAAGGAACTGGCCGATGCGGCAAGCGATGCAGGCATCAAGGGCATAGTTGTCCCAGGTGCCATGCTGAAAAACCGCAACGCATAACAGTTTTTGCTGCAAATCAGAGTTTTTGTATGTGGTTTCGGGTAGATAACAGACTGATTCACGGACAGGTCATAGAGGGATGGCTGCCGTATACCGGCGCCAGCCATCTTATTGTCGTCAACGACAAGCTGGCGCATGACAGCATGCGCCAGCAGATCATGATGCTGGCCGTGTCACGCCATATAGACGTGTCCTTTGTGACCGTCACGGAGCTGTCCGAAGCGCTTGGAAAAGCAGGGGATGACAGCTTTGTGCTTTTTGAGAACTGCCGTGACGCAGAAGAAGCTGCCGGCAGCGGCGTGTCCATACCCGTGCTCAATATAGGCAACATCCACTATTCCGAAGGCCGCCATCAGATCTATCCGCATGTGGCCCTGTCAGACGATGACATTGACAGGCTGCGCCATATGCACAGGACGCAGCAGACTGAGCTGGATTTCAGAGCTGTCCCCTCAGAAACAGTGAGTTCTCCCGATGTATACCTTTTCTGAGCTGTTCCTGGCAGGACTGCCCTGCTGTTTTTTTTTGTCCTCACAGGGATAGTCCGCTTTTCATTTATTATAGGCCTTGTTGAGCGCCCGCTCTGCTTGTGCCTGCTGGCAGGCTGGGCAACAGGCTTCTGGGATCTGGCCCTGCCGCTCGGCATAACCGTGGAGCTTTTATGGCTGGATGCAGTGGCCATGGGCAATATCATCCAGCCATTCAGCGGGCTGACCTTTTTATTGCTCTTTCCCATATGCTACCAGCTCACCTGGACGCAGCCTGGCGTATTGCTCCTGCCGCTGCTCATGTCCATGATGGCAGGCTATATCGGCGCCTATGCCGAGATGCGCTACCGCATCAGGTGCAACCGCCTGCTGGAATTTGTGCCGGGTGCGCAGGATGAGGATGCATCGGTCACGCCGGAGCGGCTCTGCCTTTTGGGCCTTGCCGGACGCATTGCCTGGCATTTTTTGCTGTATGTCAGCTGCTATGCCGTGATCTGCTTTGTGGTAAGCTCGCTGCTGTACTATGGCATCTATCCTGTGCTGACAGTGCTTGACTGGCCTCTTGTTTTTGCCCTGGCTACCATAGGGGCAGTCCTTTCCCTGCGCAACCGCAGGGCATATGCCCTGTGCGGGCTGGGCATCTGC
>JAUMVQ010000287.1 GCA_030530085.1 Desulfovibrionaceae bacterium
CTCACCCAATACGCCACAGGCGCACCTGGTATTTTTGAAAAATTGTCAGTTGTCTGCTCGTAGTAATACCCGCAATTGTGATCAACTATTGCTTCAAGCGTTTTCTGCCTCTGTACTTCCATTCCGCCACGGAAATCTACTAATCGCAGATATGCCCCTTTTTTTCCGTCTACATGACTATTTTTAAATGCAAACGTACAAACAGGCACAGTTGCTTCTTCAAAGGCTGAATACTCAAACTGAATCAGAGTTTCTAAAGTAGTCTGGCTATACAAAAATTGTCTCAGCTCTTCATAGGACTGAATGAACATCCACACATACGGAGTGAAGAACCCACAGTACCCTTCAGGCTTGGTCATTTCAGATGCACGCACGACAAAAGCAGAAAAGAAATCACTCTTGTAATCAGCATACTTCTTTTTTATGAACTTGCTTAACGTCGTATTCATGTTCGAACTGCCCATATACGGCGGATTCGTACACACAACATCGTACTTCTGCGCCATGGCCCTGGCCACCTTTATCAGAGGCAATATATGCTTCTGCACACCCGCATGAGCCAGGCTGCTGTCGCCCTCAACCTCGGCGACTCTTTTCTCCAACGCTTCACAGGCCGTCAATGACACATTCAGGATGGAACCGTATTCCCTGGCATCGCACAGTTCGTCCATGATGGTGTCCAGAGCTTTTTTCAGCCCTGCATCGCCGTTCACAAAAAGCTTATACTCTTCCCCTTCCCTGTTTATGCCATTGCTTTCCTCAATGACGTACACATTAGGCTGCACCTTGCGCCTGAAAAAGCCCCCATCATACTGCCTTGCCTTCATCATGACAGCAAAGTACGCAAGCTGGGCTGCGCGATCGTCTATGTCCAGGCCCCAGAGGTTTTTCTCTACTATGCAGGACACTGCATCACCGGGGGTGTAGCCGTAGCTTAAATAAATCTGCATCAGGACATCGAACATCACCACAAGGATATGGCCGCTCCCCATGCAGGGGTCGATAACACGGATATCTTCCGGCGTAAGCTTTGCGTATTCCCCGCGTATGGCCTCCAGCTGCGCCTCTACTTCAGGCTCCTGCTGGGCTTCCTCCAGGAAATACTTCCAACCTTTCTTCAGGTCATTATTCGGATGCCCTTCTGTCCAGAGGCGCCCCAGCGAGTTTTCCACCATGTAGCGCACAATCCAGTCAGGCGTAAAAAGCTGGGTTGCGGCAGGGATGTCCTCCTTGCTGATCTTGATATTGTTTTTCAGGCCGGCAAAGACGGCATTCTTGGGCTCTGTATTGTAATACTGGTACAGCCAGCCGATAATCTGCACCTGATCGGTCCAGTCTTCCTGCGGGATAAGGGCAATCATCTGCCCGATGACACTCTCCACCCTGAGAATATTGTCAGGGAAGAGAAGCTCGGTATAGTCCTCGATTTTCTGGAACAGCCCCGGCAGGATGGAAGAGAGGGCATTGCACTGGGTGATCAGCAGGTACTTGTAGAGTTCCTCTGACTTGCTGGCCTCTTTCAGGGCACAGACCCTCTTCATGTCCAGGCCGTCCAGGCTCATATTGATGGCTTCTGCCAGAATCTGCGGCCTAAAATTGTTCTGATCATCCGTGAACACGCGCACACGGGAAGGGAGAAGCCCGTTTACTTCCATGTAGCGCAGGGCAGAAAAGCGGTTAAACCAGGTATAGGCCGCTTCTTCCATGACCTGGTGGTAACCGTCCCTGCTGATTTTGCTGATGAGGGCCTGCCTCTGCTTTTTTTCCGGGGCGGACAAAAGATGCCCGTTTACAACATCGGCTTCCTTGTCGTCACAGTCCTTTTCAGAGATGCCGTACTGCAGGGCCTTCTGCCTGACTCGGCTGATAAGCTCGTTTCTTGCCCAGACCGCATATTTTTTGATTGCATTCTTATCCATTGTCCTGCGCCCTTAATTCAGCTCAATGCTGTCACAGCCCTTCATATGGGACTTGAGTTCCGTGCGGATCTTCTCCACATAGGCATCTATGTCCGCTTCCGAGTTCAGCACCCTTGCAGGGAACAAGGTCAGGCGGCTGTAATGGCTGACTTTCCGCTGAGGCTTAGGAGCTGGTTCAGGCCTGGGATCGGG
>JAUMVQ010000288.1 GCA_030530085.1 Desulfovibrionaceae bacterium
GCTGAATTTGCATCAAAAAATTCTACAAGGCATCCGGTTGTAGGATACTGCACACATGCCGGCATAATGCTCAACTCTCCTTGCTGAAAAACCAGTCTTTTCCAAGTCGGTAAGTATCCTTTTTTAGGGCCCTATGGCAAGAGAGCAAGGCAGAGGGCTGGCAATGGCCGCACGCCCTGCTGCAGCCTCTCATGGCTATTGCCTCACCTGCGGCATTGGATCATAATGGTGCATTGAAAAAAGATATTTCCAGCAATCAGGACAGGAGGATGGCAGAAGTTCCCGCGCCGCTGGCAGGGGAGCATTCTTGCCGATATACTATGAAGCTTGTCGGCATAGACTACGGCCTTGAGCGTACAGGCACGGCTGCCACCGATTCTGACGGCATCCTGGCCTACCCTTTGCAAACCTTTGAGCTTGCCCGAGAGGGAAGCCGCAAGAATCTTCTGGCGTCCCTGGCCGGACTCATTGCCAGAGAGGGAGCGGAGCGCATTATCATAGGCCTGCCCCTCATGCCGGACGGTTCAGAAAGCATGACCACAAGGCAGGTGCGCAATTTTGCGGCCCGCCTGCAGCACAGAGTGTCCTGCCCCTGCTTTTTTATGAACGAGCTGCTGAGTTCTGAAGAGGCCCTGGCCGACCTGCGCGAAACAAGAATGACCAGGCAGAAAATCAAGGCCGTGCTGGATCAGCAGGCTGCCGTCCGTATCCTGGAATCCTATCTTTCCTGCCCGTCATCGGCCATTGCCGTGGAACCCAAATAGCGCATCTGCACGGCCTGTACGCTGTGACGCCCAATCCCCCAAGGGGATAAGGAAGAAATGCCTTCATGTGGAAAATCATCCGTAACTGCCTGCTTGTCCTTCTTCTGATCCTGCTTTCTGCAGGCGGCTGGCTTGCCTATGAAGCCAACAGCTTCCTGACAACGTCACCGGAAAAGGAACCAGGGAAGGACGTGTACATAGACATTCTCCCAGGATCAACGCTCCCAAAGATTGCCGCGCTGCTGCAGGACAAGGGTGTCATAACGGATGCCTTCAGATTCAGGCTTCTGGCCAGGTACAAAAAGATGGATACCGGCCTTAAGGCCGGCCGTTTCCTTTTCCGCACAGACTGGCTGCCAGAAAAAGCCCTGGAGACCCTGGTTCTGGGCAAGCCTGTCCTGACCAGGATAACAATACCCGAAGGCCTGACCTACTGGCAGACAGCGAAAATCCTGGCAGACGCAGGCTTTGCGCCCTATGACGATCTGATGAAGGTTTTGCGCGACCCAGAATTTCTTGCGCACTACGGCATTCCCTTTGCAAATGCGGAAGGATTTCTTATGCCGGATACCTACCTCTTGAAAACGCCAGGGGAAGAAACAAAAAACGATCCCAGGCAGGCCTGGAAGGTATGCGGCCGCCTTGTAGACAACTTCTGGCAGAAAATGCAGGCATGCTGGCCTGACGGCAAAAAACCAGGCACAGCAGACCTGAAAAAATATGTTATCCTGGCGTCCATTGTGGAAAAAGAGACTGCCGTGCCGGCTGAAAGGGCCAGAGTAGCAGGCGTGTATGCAAACCGTCTGGAAAAGGGCATGCTGCTGCAGGCAGATCCCACTGTCATATACGGAAAAGGCGAAGCTTTTGACGGCAATCTCACCAGGGCAATGCTCAATGACGACAACAATGCCTATAATACCTACCGCAAGGCAGGCCTCCCCCCAGGCCCCATCTGCTCTTTTGGCCTTTCAGCCATGAAGGCTGCCGTTGTTCCTGAAAAACACGGGTTTATCTACTTTGTCGCTGTTACAGACGGCGGAGAGCATTACTTCAGCAAAACGCTGTCCGAGCACAATGCCGCTGTCAGGCGCTACCTGCAAAACCGCAAAAAAAAGCAATAGCAGCATCCTGTCAGAGGGCGAAAAAGCTCAGAAAAAAGAACAGCCATGGCACCCTTCTGTAACAGGGGTGCCATGGCTGAGATCCTTAGAGATCTGCTGGTCGGCTTTGTCGCCAGCGTCCTTGCGGCTATGTTTACACGTTTTACACCAGTTTCCAACTTTTTTGAGTAAAAATTTTTAAACAACAAAAAAAGCCG
>JAUMVQ010000289.1 GCA_030530085.1 Desulfovibrionaceae bacterium
TTGCCACAGGTGCAGGACATCTGAGCGTCGGTGCTTTCTTTGAGTACGGCAAGGGTTCCTATACAACCAGCAACTCCTTCAGCGACCGCACCGATATCGACGGCGATGGTACCTCCTGGTACATGGGCGGCGGCATCCTGGCCAAGATGAACTTCAAGGACACAGGTCCCGGCCACTTCTATGTGGAAGGCTCAGGCCACATGGGCACGCTGCACAACGAGTACGACAGCAACGACTTTGTTGACGGCAATGGCAACGTTGCCAAGTTCGACATGGACAGCCCGTACTACAGCCTGCACGGCGGCCTGGGCTACGTCTGGAACATGGCAGAAGGCCATGAGCTCAACATGTACGGCAAATATCTCTGGACCATGGTGCAGGGAACGGACGATACGCTGACCACCTCGGACAAGTTTGACTACGACGACATGCATTCCAACCGCATTCGTGTCGGCGTGCGCTACAGCTACACTGGCAATGAGCGCTTCAAGCCTTACGTAGGTGTGGCCTATGAGCACGAGTTCTCCGGCTCCTGCGATGCAAAGGCCTATGGCTATGATGTCAATTCCCCGAGCTACAAGGGCGGCACAGGCATAGGCGAGCTGGGCCTTTCCATGACTCCTACGGATGCGCTTCCGCTTTCGTTCAACCTGGGTGTACAGGGCTCAGTTGGCAAGAAGCGCGGCGTCTCCGGTAACTGCAACATCATGTATGAGTTCTAAGATATGACAAAAGTCCCGTCCTTCATAAGGACGTGGCACATTCAGGCCTCCTTTCCCCTTAAAAAGCCATGGGTGCTGGCAGCAGCATTCAGGCTGCAGGGGAAGGGAGGCCTTTTCTTTGCCTTAAGCATTGTCACAGCTTGTATGGGGCTTGCTTATGGCTGGTAGTGCGTGTAAAAAGTGAGCATCTTTTCCCTTAAGATGCGCCTTCCTTTTGGCACAAGGTAAGGGGAAGCATGTATCCCATGCCTGATCTTTGAGTCCTGCTTTTTGGGGGCCGTCTGGCAACGTTTTTTTGAAACGGTTTCTGACGGATATTTCCTGACTGCCCGGCGGCTGTGCAGCCAGGAAGAAAAGCAGGGCTGATTGTACAGACAAAGAAGCGTTGCAGGTAGAGCATTTGCCACATCTTCTCACTCTTTTTCCCGCACTGGCCTGTCTTTTGAGGACATGCGCAGTAAATGCGGCAATTACTGCCAGAGGCATGCAGCAGCTGGGCCTTGTCTTTATCCTGGCTCCTGCCCTGCGCTTTCTCTATCCTGACGCCCAGGCAAGGAAGAGGGCCTTTGCAAGGTACAGGGGGCATTCCAATACGCATGCCTTCATGATGCCCTGCTATGCAGGCGTTCTTCTGAACCTTGAAGAGCAGGTTGCCGCAGGCAGCCTGCCGGAATCTGTGGTCAGTGATCTGCGCCAGACCATAGCCGCCACCTTGTCAGCCATAGGGGACAGCTTTTTCAGTGGTGCCCTGCGTACATCGTGGGCACTGGCCTCTATATGCCTTCTCCTGCAGCACATGGTCCTTGCAGCAGGCATGCTGACGGTTTTCATGCTGGTGCTTTTGTGGCTTTTCCGTGTGGCAGGCTTTTTCTACTGCCTTGACCGCGGCGTTGCCAGCTTAACCCTGCTGAGAAAGGTTGACCTTGTCAGCTGGACTGAGCGCATCAAGATGCTCAACGGCGTTTTAATCGCCTGCATGCTCTGGCTGATGCTTGGCTCCATGCAGTGGGAGTGCCCGTTTTTCCTTAAGTGCGCCCTCCTGGTTTTTGTGCCGCTTGCCTCCTTCCTTGTCGGCAGGATACACATTTCCAGGGTTGTCCTGTGGGTTTTTGCATTGTGTCTGTTTATCCTGTATGAACAGAAGTTCTTTATATTTTTCTAGCCTTTCTTAAGTCCGTCTTTTTCAGTCCTTCCTTTTCAGCCTGCTCCTTCAAGCATGCTGCATGCATCTAATATATGTATCCGCATATACGTCAGTGAGGCGATCACCATGACCCAGAATACGACCGGGACAAGCCCGGCTTCTGTCAGTCTTAAGCTGACA
>JAUMVQ010000290.1 GCA_030530085.1 Desulfovibrionaceae bacterium
GCCTGCGAGGGAATCTTCCTCTGTTTTCAGGACTGTTCGCCTGGACGCTGGGGCAAGAGGCTTCTGCGCCGCCAGGAAATTGCACAGGCAAAGGCAGAAAAGCGTACATCCCGTGCTTTGCCGGACTCCGATTTTATGCTCAATATCGATGACTATATGCGGCAGGGTGCTGTTCGTATTTCTGCTGACAACGGCAAAAGCTTTCTCTCCCAGTCCAGCAGCAATTCTGTTCCGCCCATCAACTGTCTTCCCAAATTGATCAGCGCCTCGCAAAAATCCATGCACGAACCGAAACGGATGCCGATTTGCAAATGCTTGTCAGCCCGGGCTCATCGCTTGGCGGCGCACGCCCAAAAGCCTCTGTCCTGGGAACAAATGGGGAACTGCTTATCGCCAAGTTCCCAGGCAGTAACGATGACAGGGATATTCCGCTCTGGGAATATGTGACTTTTCAGCTTGCACAGAGTGCTGGAATCAGGACGCCCAATGTCCGGCTTCCGGAGGTGGCAGGGAAGCATGTCCTACTTGTGCAGCGCTTTGACCGCGCAGGAGAAAGGCGTATTCCGTTCATCTCGGCCATGAGCCTGCTTCAGGCCAAAGATGGAGACCAGATGAGCTATACAGATATTGCAGCTGTCATTCAGGCAGAAGGCGCAGCCCCTGCCGCAGACCTGCAGGAACTGTGGTCGCGCATGGTATTTAACATGTACGTCTACAACGTGGATGATCACCTAAGGAATCACGGCTTCCTGAGAGAACCTTGCGGATGGAGGCTTTCTCCGGTCTACGATCTTGAAAACTCCCACTCAGCAGAGAAAGCCCCCCTGCTTCATACTGCAATCATAGACAACCAGATGGCTTTCTGCCTGAACGATGCCCTGGATGTTGCCGATTTTTTCCGTTTCAGCAAAGGCGAGGCTCAAAAACGCCTTTCCGAAATACGCAAGGCAGTCTCGCACTTGAAGGAAGAAGCTACCCGTGTCAAAGCCAGAGTTTCCGAAATCCGGCTTATGAGCGATGCCTTCGAGTATTTGTAGACACACCGCGATGCAGACAGGATGCCGCATCCGAAAAATTGTACCATATTTGCTTTCTACAATAATGCTGACAGTTCTTGTATTGATGCGTAATCAAAATTATTATTAGCTTTATCAATGATAGACAAAATATCTTGTTCAGGACCTTCTCCTGCATCAAATCCAAGCATTGCTTCAATCTTACGAAATACCGACAGTTCTTTATCATTTTTTTCTTTTTGAATTGTATTCCATAATACGCTTATATCTGTACTACCAAACCGGTTATTGCAGTTTACAATAAAAGATTCGACTTCTTCTTCAAATTTATCAGCTGATATAAACGCAGAAAAAAGAGTAGGATAAATAACTGCAGCTCCGTCATCACCAGTCGTGGGCTGGGACGTTATACGTATAGTTTCCCCGTCAGTCTGAAAACCTATTGTAGGCCAGCTGTACCCGTATCCTGCTGCTGAAAGCATATGCGACATACGCCAGTCATTTGTTAAGGATGAAGGGGTTGGCTCAAAGCGAAGCCTCCACCAGTTGGAAGCAAACCACAATGCCATCGGATATGGGGCAAGTGCCACTGAAGATTTCCTCTGGCTGTCATAGATATCATAGTTCTCAGTGAGGTATTTCCCTGACAGCTCTATAGAAATATCAGCTATAACATCTTCACAGCTGATATTTTCCTGGTTTTGCAGCCAGTTTGTTGTAATGGAAAAAGTTTCATTCATGCCTGTGCTTCACGGAAATGCTTCCAGCCATAACTGCACACACGCACAACCTGCTGTTCAAGCCAGTACAAAGGGATGGCGGCGACAAAGGAGGCAACAAAGGTGCCTGCTGACAGCAAGAAAATATGACCTGCCGTGTCCGTACTGATATCGAATCCGGTCTGCTGCTGAATTGTCTCCATCACAAGCATATGCACAAGATACATCCAGTACGTATGCCTGGCCACATAGGACAATACCCTGCTGTCAAAAACAACATCCTTTAACAGCATAAAAATGGACAC
>JAUMVQ010000041.1 GCA_030530085.1 Desulfovibrionaceae bacterium
CTGTATCTGGCAGGGGGCTGGCCTCAGGGGAAGCCTCCTTGTCTGCCGCCATATCCCTGGCAGGTGCTTCGGGCTTCACGGCTTCTGCTGCCTCATCCTTTTTCAGGGGCTGTTCCTGGAATACAGGCGGGACCTGCGAGGCCACTGCATTGGCAAGGGGATGGCCGTTTGTTATGGGAAACTGGCCCTTTGCGCCGTCCTTTCTGGCCTCAGGATAGGCAATACGGTGGTGGAAGATGCCGGTAAGGACCTTCTGGAAGGCTTCTGCCAGAAGGTGCAGGTCACGGAAGGTAATGTCTGCCTCTGCCAGCTGCCCTTCATCCAGTATGCCCTTCATTATTTTCTGGATATGGCTCTTGAGCCTGGTTGCCGTGGGGTCTGCCAGGGTACGGCTTGAGGCTTCCACAGAGTCGGCCAGCATCAGTATGGCCGCTTCCTTGGTCTGCGGCTTGGGGCCGTCATAGCGAAAATCCTCTTCCCTGGGGTTCTGTCCCAGGCTGACCGCCTTCTGGTAAAAATAGCGCATGACCCTGTCGCCGTGGTGCTGGCTGACTATGTCGGTAATTTCCTGTCCCAGGCCATAGCTCTGGCAGATTTCCACGCCCTTCTTGACGTGGCTGATAATGATGAGGGCGCTCATGGACGGAGACAGCCTGTCGTGCTTGTTGACGCCGCCAAACTGGTTTTCCACAAAGTATTGCGGATACACGAGCTTGCCTGAGTCATGGTAGAGGGCTGCCACCTTGCAGAGCAGGGAGTTGGCGCCTATGGCCTTGGCGCCTGCCTCAACCATGTTGGCCACCACCAGGGAGTGGTGGTAGGTGCCGGGAATGCTGACCATGATTTCCTGCATCAGGGGCTGCTCAAGGTTGATGTATTCCATCAGCTTGAAGCGCGTGGAATAGCCAAAAAGCGTCTCCAGCACAGGAGAAAAAGAGAAGAAAATAATCAGCATCAGCACGGCATTGATGCACACTGCCGTCACCAGCATGGGCATCATGGCCCACTGTATGCCGTTAATCAGGGCCAGCCCGAAAATAAGCAGTATTTCGCCCAGGATGATGGGAAGCAGGTTCCAGACGGCGTCCTGGCGGCTCAGCGAGCTGGAAACAAGCCAGGTTGCCAGCATGCAGCTCAGGAAATGGTACAGCGCAAAGGTAAAGCTCATGTTCATGGCCATGGCTGTAATCATGGTCAGAAGCAGGCCCAGCGACACATAGCGCCTGGCCGTGAAGACAGTGGCAATAAAGCCTACGGCACCTGCCAGCGGGAAGGCCAGGCTCAGGGCCTCGGCCAGCGAGGCAGATCCCACCCAGTCACACAGGCCGTGCAGGCCCCTGGCACTGACAGCCGTCAGCAATGTTACCACGCCGATGAGCATCAAATCCTTTTTATGCAGGACTGAGCCCTGCTTGCCGCTCGGGGACAGGAAAAGGCCCAGCGATATGAAGCAGAAAACGATAAAGGAGCCCAGCGCCTGCTGCCAGTTAAAGGGCAAAACGTCCCGGTGGTAGAGGTTCTGTATCTTGAGCTGCTGCTCCTTGGTTATGCGGTCGCCGCGCCTGGCTATGACCTCGCCCTTCTGGATCTGGTAGACGACTGGCTCAAGATGGGAGGCGTACTCGCTGGCCCTGTTCTGGGTAACTTCCCTGTTCAGGGTCAGGGTCGGCGGCATGCTGGCGGCCAGCAATATGTTTACCGCCCTTCTGGCATCGTGGCTCAGGTTTTTGTTGGCCCTGGCCAGGTTGCTGATTTCCGTGAGCAGGGACTGTATGTCGGGCAGGACCTTGACGTCCTGGAGCAGGCTTTCTGTTCCGGTGCCAAGATTGCGGATGGCCACGCCGCTGGGCACCCTGGCGGCCCTCATGTCGCCTACCATGCCCTCGGCCAGCTTGGCACGCAAAAGGGGCAGCACTTCCTTCAGGATAAATTCCTGCACGGAAGCCAGCCCGAACTGCGGCAGGACCTCATGGGCAAGATCCTGGCCTATTTCTGCAGCAAACTGTTCTTCTGCTGGCGCCGTTCCTTCTTTCACCGGCGCCCCGTTGAGCTCGTTCATGAGCCCCACAAGCCTGGTCTCAAAATTGACGTAGGTATCCAGGCTGTAGTCATAGACAGGAGGCTGCGCGCTCATGACGCGGCGGCGCCTGGCATCAGAGGCCACCGAGTCCACGACCTGCATGGAGCGGTCTGCCAGAATGTCCGTCTCTGCTATGTCGCCCGCTTCATAGACCCTCTGTTCCTCGGTAAAGCTGACGGCAAGGAGCACGGCCACAAGAGCCAGGACGCCAACATAGAACAGAAGGCCGCCAGTACAATCCCTGTTCGCATACAGGACACGCTGAAGTGCCTGCTTGCGGGAATTGGCCGAACTAATCTTCTTCAACGGAAATTTGGACATGGACAAGTGCTCCAGCCGGTATATGGACAGGCATTTGCGTTGACATCCTCCCCTGCCGGAAAGCGCAGCTGCAGGCATAATCACAGAGCACAAGGCTCTCTCATGGCCTGCCTCGCAGCAAAAAAAAACATTGCGCCCTGCCAGCATGCGTGCCGGGCAGCGTCTCCGGTCTGTGCCGCAGTCTCTGCGGTTCTTTTGTGGTTTATATTGTTTTCTAGCCATACTGTCCAGTTTGTATACAGTCCGGCTGGAAGCCAGGAAAAACAACACTATTCCAAAGACATGGCCTGCATCAGGGAAACTGGCACAAGGGATCTTATGGCTCAGGTGCTGCCCGCAAGGAAGCCCGGCAGAGGCTTTTATAAGTCCAGCCTGCACCCTGCCAGACTTAGCCTCAAAAAAACAGCCGTCTTAAAGCCATATTCCTGTCCTTTTCCCTGCTGCCTGTACGGCATTTAAACGTTGCCTTTCAGCGGCATACAGGCTATGAGACAAAGCCTGTTACTGACTTTTGTACACATAATTTCACAACCATATAACAACGTACAGCCAGCATCATCCGCCTTTTTCTGCAATGGTGCCCAAAGGAATTCAATGACCGAGCTTATCTCATCAGACAACAATATGAAGACCCGCAGCATGCCGCTGCTCCCCCTGGCAAACCTGGTCGTCTTCCCCCATACCATCCTGCCCCTGTTTGTTTCCAGAGACGAAACCATTTCGGCAGCAGAGCGCGCCTACAAGTCCAAGTCCAGGCAGCTCTTTGCCGTCTTGTGCAAGTCCAGGGACATGGCAGACGGCTTTTGCAAGGAAGACATGTTTGAAACGGGCGTGGTCTGCCGCATCATACAGCTGTACAACCAGGCCGGAAGCGACATCAAGGTGCTGCTTGAGGGCATGTACAGGGCGAAGCTTGTCTCTGTTTCAGGCAAGGGCAGCTCGCTCACGGCCCAGGTGGAACCCTTGTCCGAAGTGGAAGGCAACAGCGCTGCTGCGGACGTCACCAAGGAAAGCATACGCCAGGCACTGCTGGACATAGAAGGCCTTGACCAGAACTTCATGCCCGAGGTCATCAAGAACCTCCATGCTGTCCGCGACGGGGCAGCCATGGCGGATTCAGTCATGATGCGCATCCCGGCCAAGCCCAGGGACAAGCAGCAAGTCCTGGAAATGCTCGATATCAGCGCCCGCCTGGAAGCCGTCTATGTCCATCTGAAAACGGCCATCTCCAACGCCCAGCTGGAAAAAATCATCAAGAAGCGCACCCAGGACCAGATGGAAAAGAACCAGCGCGACTACTACCTGACTGAGAAGCTCAGGGTCATCAACAAGGAACTGGGCAGGGAATGCGATCCGCAGGAAGAGCTGGACAAGCTTGAAAAGGCCCTGAAGGAAAAGGAGCTCCCGGACGCTGCCAGGGAACGCGGGCTGGCCGAAATCAAGAAGCTGCGCTCCATGACGCCCATGGCCCCGGAATACACCATCCTGCGCACCTACATAGACTGGATCCTGGCACTGCCGTGGAACAAGATGGCAGCGGCAGACATCGATCTGGCCAAGGCCAAGGCCATACTGGACAACAACCATTACGGCATTGAAAAGCCCAAGGAACGCATCCTGGAATACCTGGCCGTGCAGAAGCTCTCCCACGGCATACGAGGCCCCATCCTCTGCCTTGTAGGCCCTCCGGGCGTTGGCAAGACAAGCCTGGCCAAGTCCGTGGCAGAGGCCACAGGACGCGAATATCTGCGCCTCTCCCTTGGCGGCGTGCGCGACGAGGCCGAGATACGCGGACACAGGCGCACCTATGTAGGAGCCCTGCCTGGCAAGATTATCCAGTCGCTGAAAAGGGTTAAGACCGGCAACCCCCTCTTCTGCCTTGACGAAATCGACAAGCTCACTAATTCCGAGCGCGGCGATCCGGCAGCAGCGCTGCTGGAAGTCCTGGATCCTGAGCAGAACAAGTCCTTCATGGACCACTACATGGATCTCGACTACGACCTGAGCAAGGTTTTCTTCATCACCACGGCCAACTCCCTGGACAGCATCCCTGCCCCCCTGCTGGACCGCATGGAAGTCATCCGGCTGCACAGCTACCTGGAAACAGAAAAGTTCCATATAGCCCGCCAGTTCCTGCTGCCTAAGCAGATAGAGGAAAACAGCATCAAGGAAAGCAACCTCAGGGTGAGCGACGAGACGCTGAAGTGCGTCCTGCGCGAATACACCTCAGAAGCAGGCGTGCGCTCCTTGGAGCGGAGGATTGCCAAGCTCTGCCGCACAGCCGCAGTGAGGATGCTGGAACGCAATGATCTTGACTGGCAGTTCGATGTGACGCCCAAAGATCTGCCGGAAGTTTTCGGAGCCCCCACCAGCCGCCATGACACCATGGAAAAGAAACCGGCTGTAGGCGTCTGCACAGGCCTTGCCTGGACAGCCATGGGCGGCGAGATCCTCTTTGTGGAAACAGGCATTATGGCCGGCACAGGACAGGTGTCTACCACAGGCAAGCTTGGCGATGTCATGCAGGAGTCCTGCAAGGCTGCCCTCTCCTATGTAAGGGCACATGCAGCAGAATTCGGCCTTGCCCCAGACTTCCACAAGAAAGCCGATATCCATGTGCATGTGCCTGACGGAGCCACGCCCAAGGACGGCCCGTCTGCAGGCATCACCATAGCCACGGCCATCACCAGCGCCCTGCTCAATATCCCCGTGCGCAACGACGTGGCCATGACTGGCGAAATCTCCCTGCGCGGCCGTGTCCTGCCCATAGGCGGCCTGCGTGAAAAGCTGCTGGCTGCCAGAAGGGCCGGCATCATGAAGGTCATTGTGCCTGAAGACAACAGGCGCGACCTCATAGATATCCCTAAGGAAGTGACCGAGGGCATGGAACTTGTCTTCGTCTCCGAAGTGAGCGAGGTGCTGCCGCTGGCCCTGGATGCCGACAAGGAAGCCATCTTCCCCGGATCTTCTGCCACGCCATTGTACAAGGAGCTTAAGGCTGATGCTGCAAAGGCAGGCAAGAGTCCGGCAAGGAAAAGGACAGCTGCTTCCCGTTCGCACAAGCAGGACGCATCTGAAGAAGAACAGCAGTAACGGCAGGACAAAAAGCCTTGAATGCGCTCATCACCCTGCTTGTGCCGCCCTTTCAGAACCTGACCTACGGACTGCCTGACTTTTTCCCGGAAACGTTCTGGAAGGAGGGCATGCGGGTTGCAGTGCCTCTTGGCAGGGGGCCGTTGCGGCCTGGCATTATCTGTAAGCTGGGTACAGAGGCTCCAGCAGGCGTCCGTCTCAAAAACGTCACCTGGCCCCTGGAAACAGAGCCTTTGCTGACAGCGGCTGACACAGAGCTTATGCTGGCCGTATCCGAGCGCTACTGCCTGGCTCCGGGAACGGCTGCCGGCATGATGCTGCCCTTTTTAAAGGATCTGAATGTCACGCTGCGCAGGCTGGACATACAGAAAAAAAAGCAGGGTGCCGGGGAAGCCCCGCCAAAGGCCGAAGAAAAGGCCCTGCTGCATCTCAAGGACATCTCTGGCATGTCAGCTGCCCAGAAGCAAAAAATTGCCGGGGAGCTTGTCAATGGCAGGGCCCAGATCCTGCCGCCAAGACAGGATGCAGCCAGGAGCGAGCGCTGCATTTTGTCCTGCTCAGCCCCCTGGCCGGTGCGTCCCAATGCCCTAAAGCAGATCAAGTGCCTTGAATACCTCATGCTGCACGGAGCCACGAACCACAGAGCCCTTGTGAGGGAGCTGGGGCCTGGCAGTGCATCCGTGGTGCAGTCCCTGCTCAGGGCAGGCCTTGTCAGGCTTGAGTCGGATCAGGACGACATAAGGAACGAAGAGCTGCAGGAACTGCTGGCAGAGCCTGCAAGTCCTTTTTCCTTCACGCTGACAGAAGACCAGCAAAAAGCAGTGGATGCGCTCATCCCCCTGCTGGACAGGACAAAGACCGCGCAGAGGCTGCTCTTTGGCGTAACAGGATCAGGCAAGACGGCTGTCTATATCAGGATTATGCAGGCTGCCCTTGAACAAGGCACTTCCGTGCTGCTCTTAGCCCCTGAGGTGGCCCTGGCCCACAAGCTCAGAAAGGACTGCCGCTTAGCGCTGCCTTCTGCAGACATTGTCTTTTACCATGGCTACCAGAGCCAGGTACGCAGGGAAGCGACCTTCAGGGAGACGGCCCGCAAAAAGACTCCCTGCATTGTCATAGGCACAAGATCCGCCCTCTTCCTTCCCATACACAATCTCAGCTGCATCATCATGGATGAAGAGCACGATGCCGCCTTCAAGCAGGAGACACGTGTTCCCTACCATGCCAAGGAAGTGGCCTGGTTCAAGGCAAGGCAGGAAAAGGCCCTGCTGCTCCTAGGATCTGCCACGCCTGACATCAAGACCTGGTATGCCGCAAGCCAGGGGCTTCTGCCGGTACTGCGCCTGCCAAAGCGCATAGGCAAGAACAGCCTGCCTCCGGTGGAACTGGTGACCATAGACAAGCGGCGCTTCATGGACGACAAGGATACGCTCCTTGCGCCCAGCTCGCTCAAGGCCCTGGACGAGACCCTGGAACGGGGGGAACAGGCCATTATCCTCTTAAACAGGCGCGGCTTTGCACCACTTATATACTGCCCTGACTGCCGCTCTACCCTGTCCTGCCCCAACTGCTCTGTCGGCCTCAGCTTCCATCGCGAGCTTGGCCGCCTGCTCTGCCACTATTGCGGCTACTCCCTGGATTTTCCGGCGCCCTGCCCTTCCTGCGGGCATATGCACTTTCTGCCCATGGGCGAGGGCACGGAAAGGCTTTCAGACTATCTCACCGCCCGCTACGGGCGCGAGGTTTTGCGCTTTGACAGGGACTCCACCCGCAGGGAAGGCGCCATGGAGGAAATGCTGGCCAGGTTTGCCTCCCATGAGGCAGACATCCTGGTAGGCACGCAGATGGTCTCAAAGGGACACCATTTTCCTGACGTGACCCTGGCCGTGGTGGCTGACGGCGATCTGGGCCTGGGACTGCCCGACTACAGGGCTGCAGAGAGGACCTTCCAGCTGCTGGTACAGTCATCAGGACGCGCCGGACGCGGCGAGAAGCCCGGAAAAGTGCTCATCCAGACCAGGAATACCAGCCACTACTGCTGGAAGTACATCATGAATGCGGACTACGAGGGCTTTTATGCCGAGGAGCTTGCCAGGCGCCAGAGATTCCGCTTTCCGCCCTTTTCCCATGTAACCCTTATCCGCTTTTCCTTTGAGCGCGGCGACGACGATGCCAGTGCAGCCATGCAGGACATGGAAACATGGCTCAGGACAACGGCAAAGGAACGCAGCCTGCCGCTTTTAGGGCCCATTCCCTCCCCCCTGCCGGTGCTCAACAACGTCATGCGCTACCAGTGCCTGCTGAAAACAGACGAGTGGGGAGGAGCCAGGCGTCTCTATTATGATGCCTTAAGCCAGCCGTGCGCTTCAAAGCTAAAGCTCTTCCTTGATCTCGATCCCTTTGCGATGCTCTGAGCCATGAAAAGAGATACAAAGACAAGCACATCCTTTGCCGTCTTCCGCCTCATACACCTGCCCCTGCTTGGCCCCATGTACCTGGAAGCAGAAGAAAGGGGCCTTTTGTCGTTTGCTTCCTCCGCGCCTGAGTCAGGAGAAAAAGAGCAGGATACTGCGGCCCAGAAGGAAGATCTTAAAAAAATCTGTGCCATTCTTGATCAGGCTGAAGCAGAGCTTGTGCAGTATCTTGAAGGCAGAAGGACAGTCTTCACAGTGCCCCTGGCACCAGTGGGCACAGCCTTCCAGCACAAGGTATGGGACGAGCTTTTGCATATTCCCTATGGGAGCACAATGACATACGGTGAAGTGGCCCAGAAGCTGGGAGGCCTGCATCTGGCAAGGGCCGTGGGACACGCAGCCTCCTGCAACAGGCTGCCTGTCTTCATTCCCTGCCACAGGCTCACCGGAAAGGGCGGGCTCTTGGGCGGTTTCAGCATGTACTGCCAGGACATAGGCGGAACCGAGCTCAAGAAGCGCCTGCTGGCCATGGAACAGATGACCTTAAAGCAGACGGCAGCTGAACAAGAAGAAGCCCTGCTTTCAGACTGAAAATAATAAGATACCCGATCTGGCAGAAAAGGCCTTAGTCTGATATATAGCCCGCAACGACGGTACGGAGGATACAGGAGACGGCTAATTTCCGGCTCTCTTTATCTGTACGCATCGTACAAAATGCTTGGTTTGACAGTCAGATGAGGCACGGGAGCACGCTTTTCTGTCCCCCATACAGGCTGCAACACATTGTCTTGCATGGGGAGGACAGATGGAAAACTTACAGGACCAGAGCCGCGTGGAGAAGGAAACAACACGTTCGCTGGATCAGGCGGCCAGACAGAACAAATCCGGAGTACGGCGCATCATCCTATGGTTTCTGGCCATGCTCGTCGGCGGCATACTGGGCTATCTGCAGGTGCCCCAGATCAACGATCTCTTTAATTTCATAGCCACGGTCTTTACCAGGCTCTTCCAGTTTGTGGCAGTGCCTGTCATTGCCCTGGCCGTGATCACGACCCTGGCCGCTGTGGGCGCCAAGCGCGAAACCGGCAGGATTTTCGGCCATGCCGTCTTCTACACCCTGACCACCACGGTGACGGCAAGCCTGATAGCGCTGGCCATATTTGTCTTTATCTCGCCTGACAACATCGCAAGCCAGGCCCTGACAGAGCAGGTTCCGGAAAAATTCGGCAGCATGTCCTATTATGACCACATCTTGTCGGTCATTCCCAACAACATCCTGCAGCCCTTTGTCTCCGGCAACGTCCTGTCCGTCATGCTCATTGCCGCAGCCGTAGGCCTTGCCCTTGCCTTCATGCCCAAGACAGAGCACCGCGACCTCATTGTGGCCTTCTTAAACGGCCTGCAGGAAGTGCTCTTTACGCTCATCAGGGCCCTGCTGGCCGTACTGCCCATCGGCATCATGGCCTTTACAGGACAGCTGGTCTCCCAGATAGAGGCCGGCATCATTGTGGGCGCGCTGGGGCAGTACACCACCGTCATCATCGGCAGCAACCTGATACAGTTCTTCATCGTCCTGCCCATCTTCCTGCTGCTGCGCTTTGCCAATCCCATAACCGTGTTCAAGGGCATGTTCCCTGCCCTGTGCGTAGCCCTCTTTTCCAAGAGCTCGGCCGGCACGCTGCCGGTTACCCTGGCATCAGCCGAAGTCAATCTCGGGCTTGACCGCCGCGTAACCCGCTTTGTGCTGCCCATCTGCACCACCATCAACATGAACGGCTGCGCAGCCTTCATCCTGGTGACCTCGCTCTTCCTCATGCAGAATGCAGGCATAGCCATTACCTCAGGCACCATGATCACCTGGGTCTTTATCTCGGTGCTGGCCGCTGTCGGCAATGCCGGCGTTCCCATGGGCTGCTACTTCCTGACCATATCCCTTATGTCTTCCATGGGCATTCCTGTCGATATCATGGGCATCATCCTGCCCATCTATGCAGTCATCGACATGATTGAAACCTGCGTCAACGTCTGGTCCGATGCCTGCGTGGCTACCATGACCCACCTTGACCTCAAGGGCAAGCTGCCGCCCATTGAGGAAGGCGAAGAAGCAGCCGCCATCTAAAAGACTGAACACGAAAAGAAAGAAAGCCTCCCGGCAGCATAAGCAGGGAGGCTTTTTGAATATGTGCTGCTAAGGCAGCAGAAAGGCTTTTACCAGCCCTTATCCTGCGCACAGCATGATATAGCGCAGGCGGATAAAGCTGCTTAAGTAGATCTTGTTAAAACCTACCATGTCGGCGGCACCTGTCTTGTCAAGAATGTAGTCGAGGACTTCCTCGGGATCGATGATGTCCTTGATGCACTGATAGTGCTGCGTGGCTGTGTCCAGCACGTTCTGCTGCATCTGCTGCACATTCATCCTGGGATTTCCGGAAACAGCCTCTAGATCCACAGCGCGGTCGCGGATGAGGAGCTCAGCCATGGCATAAGCCTCTTTCACGTCCAGAACGCTCATCCCGTTGAGCTTGCCCTTCACATCGCCAAACTTCTCCTTCAGCAGGCGGTACTTGGCAGCCAGGGTATCGCATTCCCCGAGGTGGACGTTGGCAGTACGCACAGCCTTATTCCAGCCGCCCTCGCCCAGGAAGAGCTTTTCGTTCTGGCTCTCGCTGTCACCAAAGCAGGTATTGTCTTTAAAGTGGTCCTCACCCTGGTACAGGTGCTGGGGCAGTGGTGCATCGGCAAAGGCTGCACAAGGCAGTGCCGCAGACAGGCAGAGCAGTACGGGCAGAATGAAACGCTTCATATTGTTCTCCGCATAGTGCACAGTTTGGTGCACAGGTTTTTAGTGTTCAGTACATAGACCAAAGGCAGACTCACCCTCCTTTGCGGAGGAATGCGTCTGCCTTCCTTGTTATTCTCTGGCCAGGGTGCCTTAACCCAGCTTTTCCTGCAAAAGCTTGCTCACCACAGCGGGATTGGCCTTGCCCTTGGTCTCGCGCATAACCTGTCCCATGAAGAAGCTGACCAGCTTTTTCTTGCCGCCCTTGTAGGCTTCCACCTCGGCAGGATTGGCGGCAATGACCTTGTCCACTGCCGCATCAATGGCGCCGGTGTCGGAAATCTGGGCCAGTTTGTGCTCTGTCACATAGGCCTTGGGAGAATCTCCGCTGGCACACAGGTCGGCAAAAATGTCGTTGGCTATCTTGGCGCTGATAAGCCCTTCTTCCACGATAGAGACAAGCTCTGCCAGATGAGCGGCAGTCATGCCCAGCTCTGCAAGGCTTTTGCCGCTGGCATTGAGCTCGCGCTGCAGGGGGCCTACGATGTAGTTGGCGACCTTCTTGGGGCTGGCAGAGGCGGCAGCTGTTTCAAAGAAGTCAGCCATGGCCTTGCTGGACACAAGGATTTCAGCCTCGTCCTCTGCAATGGCTGTCATCTCCATAAAGCGCTGCATGCGTTCCTTGGGCAGTTCAGGCAGTTCCTTCTGCCAGGCAGCAAATTCCTCGGGCTCTATATGGACAGGCAGAAGGTCCGGATCCGGGAAATAGCAGTAGTCATGCGCCTCTTCCTTGCTACGCATGGCGGCTGTTATGTTCTTGTCCGCATCATAGAGGCGGGTTTCCTGGCTGACCTCGCCGCCGTCCTCAAGGATGTCTTCCTGGCGGCCGATCTCGCAGGCAATAGCCCTGGCCACGTTGCGGAAGGAATTGACATTCTTGAGCTCGGTACGGGTGCCAAGCTTCGTGTCGCCCTTGCGCCTGATGGAGACGTTGGCATCGCAGCGGAAGCTGCCTTCTTCCATGTTGCCGTCACAGACGCCAAGATAGGTCACGATGCGGTAGAGGGACTTAAGGTAGGCAACGGCCTCCTCTGCAGAGCGCATGTCTGGCTCGGAGACAATTTCGACCAGGGGCGTGCCTGCCCTGTTGAGATCCACGTAGCTGTGGTTGTCGGTCTGGGAATGGATGTTCTTGCCGGCATCGTTTTCCATGTGGATGCGGGTGATGCCTATCTTTTTCGGACCATTGTCTGTCTCAATCATGAGGTGCCCGTGCTCGCACAAGGGCAGCTCGAACTGGGAAATCTGGTAGCCGCAGGGCAGATCGGGATAGAAATAGTTCTTTCTGGCAAAAACAGAGTCCAGATTGATGGCACAGTTGGTAGCCAGGCCCACCAGCGTGGCAAAATGCACGGCCTCATGGTTAATTCTGGGCAGGGCCCCGGGCATGCCGGTGCACACCTCGCAGGTGTTGGTGTTCGGCTCTTTTCCGAAGCAGTTGGGACACTTGCAGAAAAGCTTTGATTTTGTAGCCAGCTGAACGTGAACTTCGAGGCCAATTACTGCTTCATACTCGGACATTGAGACCTACTCCTTGCAGGGGATACAGTACGCAGCCACTCTGATCAGGGGAGCCGGGCCATCAGGACATGGCAAGGAGGCTCTTTCTGCGTACCGGTTAATTTGCACGATATTATGCCGTCAGCACTGCTGACAGAAACGATTGCTTGAAAGTGATACGTTTACCACTAGCCACCCTTCCCTTCAAGGGGCAAGCAGGCTTCACAGCCGCATGACTGACAAAACAGAGCCGGGCTA
>JAUMVQ010000291.1 GCA_030530085.1 Desulfovibrionaceae bacterium
GTCTCAGATACTTTGTGCTGGGTTTATGGCGGACCGTATGGCATGTGCCCATAAACGCCTCCTTATGCTCCGGCCGTATGCTCTGATCATATGGCCAGATGGTTTTTGCGGCAGGCTGTACAAGCAGTCTTTCCTGGCAGCTGTTCTCATGCCGGCAATAGGGCCCGCCTGCGGCGCCCGTGCAGGGAAGACCGGGAAATGTGCAGTCAGAATGTTTTTGGAAAAGTGTTAAAAATTATTGACATTTGAATATAGTATGATTATTAAAGGGGGCACGCATCCTGCTGCAATTTTTCAATAGCAGGTGCATGCGGCAGGACTGGCCGGAAGGCGGCAGCTGTTTGGATGAGATATAGTGCGCTCCGCCATTCGTTTTGCTTAGATTAGTATTAAAATAAAATTTGTCAAGAGAAAAAATCGGCATTTTGATATTTTTTTTGTAAGGTGCGGTCCGGAGCAGGATTTTCCCCTGAAAGCAGAGGGCAGATTCCGTGCTGCCGGTCTTGGGCCTGATGCAAAAAAAAGGAGGAGAAAAGTGACTGAAAGCAAGAAAACTGCACTGAGGGGCATTCTTTTTGGCAAAAGAGGGCGGGCAGGGAGACTGGCTGCCCTGGTCCTGGGCCTGGCCTTGTGCTGGCACCCTGAAGCTTCTTTTGCCGTGTCAGCCGGGCTGGACGGGGCCTCCTTGCCGGCAATGGCAGGGGATGCCGAAGGAACGCATATCGCAGGCGATGCCTACAGCGTAGGCCCTGGCCTGGCCACGGCCGCAAACCAGGCTCTTTCCATACAGCAGCTTGCCGAGGTGGGGAGGTCCTTGTGCGAGCAGCTGGCAGTGCTCAACTCTGCCCTGCAGGCCAGAATGAGCGGATCCTCATCGGCAGAGGCCGAACTGCTCCTAGGGAGCACAAGGGAACTGGTAGCGGCCATGGAGCGCATGGCAGCCAGCCTCAGTGCCGACATAGAGGCTACACAGCACAATCCCCTCAATACTGAGGCCCCTTGTGCCGACATGGCCTCGGCACTTGCCAACACAGGCCAGCAGAAGAGCAGGGAGAGCCTTGACGAGCTGCAGGAGCAGACGCTTGACGAGACGCGCCGTGACGGCGTTGTGCGCAACTTTGCCCAGGCCCAGGGGCAGCAGGACCATATCCTGCTGGACTCGGAGCTTATGAAGGATGAAAAGGTTTTCAGGCCGAACTGGCTACTGCCGTCTGACGGGCTTATTACTGAGCAGGCCAGGTCTACCTACATGATAGGCGTCCTTGCCAATCCAACGCCTGCCCCTAAGGTCAGCACTGATGCGCAGAATACGCCAGGCGGGCGCAAGGGCGCCTCGGCCCTCAAGATAAAGTCTGCCCAGACAGGCGTTGCCGAAGGTGCCCTGCGCTTTGTGTCGCAGTTCTACCTGCCTCTCACCGACTACAGCCAGGCCGTGCCTGAACTGGAAGAAAATGCCGGCGTCGATCCTGCTGACCGCAAGGAAAAGGATGAGCTGGGCCATTCGCTCATGCAGTACTTTTCGGCAAGGCAGCAGTACTTTTCCGGCAATATCAACAAGCTCAGGGAATCGGCTCTCTGGAACAACAATGATGCCTTGAAGCACCTGGTCACTATTATGTCGGAGTCGTATCACCTGCAGCTGGAAAACCTGCGCTGCGGCCTGTACCAGACAGCGTTGCTGGCAACTCTTGTGGGCATGGGGTCCAGCGGGCAGAATGACGTTGTGGAACGGTATCTTGCGCCATTGCGCCAGAACACGCAGGAGTCAGGCTCCTAAGGATACAATGCCTGTCCTGGGACTGATGAAAGCGGCCCTGGGACAGGCTTTATCTTTAACATACAGCAATATGTTGTAGTGTTTTTCGCTGTATGGTACTTTGCAGTTTGTCTATACTTCTCAATGTAAATCATCTGTACATCGTGATGTACAGATTATGAGTTATTAAAAAAAATACAAATTATATTTATTATATTTAATAATACAGAAGATAAGGTGATACTCTTTGAAAAATT
>JAUMVQ010000292.1 GCA_030530085.1 Desulfovibrionaceae bacterium
TTGCTCATTAGTTTCTCCTTGCCTCTTCAGCACACTTGTCTTCATGGCTGAACAGGACGTCAGATTCGTTCACAAAATACACGGCAGGAAAAGATATGTGCTGCCAGCAGGGAAGCTGCGCCTTACTGAGCCTGCTTTCTCTTTTCAAGGACACTTTCCAGGCATTTTTCGGCAAGTTCGCCTTCAGCCCTGCCGACCTTGTCCTTAAGGACGGCAGCAAAGGTATGCAGCTGCTCTGCGCTCCACCCCACGACAAGGCAGCAGTTCAGGTGGGATACAAGCTGCGCTTCTGCCGGAAGGCTTGCCAGAGCAGAAACTGTTGCCAGCTCCCGTTCCTTGAATGTGAGAATATCACGGCTGAAGATGTCGCCAAACAGATGCTCCTTCAAGAAGGTGTCTATGACAGGCGCAAACTCATAGACCCTGCCTGCAGCCGGCTTTCCAATTAACGCAGTCTGGTTTTGCGTCCCGATTTTGCGCATATCTGCCTTGTCAGGCAGAGGCGTGGCATCGCGTCCTGTTTCATCGTTGATGCCATGGGCTTTTCGTTCGTCAAGCAGGGCCAGGAAAGTGTTCAGGGCTGTCAGGCTGCGGGGAAAGCCAGTATAGGCATACATCTGTACCAGGACTTCCTTTATTTCATTGACAGTCATGCCGTTCTGCAGGCCCTCAGCAAGAGCTTCTTTCAGCTTTGCCGTATCGCCCTTGGCAGTATATGCCGCTATGGGAATGATGCTCTGCTCCTTTTTGTCCAGTGCCGCAACGGACTGGCCGGCACGGGCCATTGCAGGACACAGCAAAACGGCCATACAACACAGCGTCAAAATACCCTTACAGAATCTGTATAACATGTGCATCCTCCTCTTTGCCCGCAAAAAAAGCTTCAGCAGGCTTTTTGTACATAAGGTCTTTGCACAATACGGATTCCTGCACCCTGAATACAGGGACAATCTTGCCTTTTATTTGCCTGTTTCTCTCACCTGCTGTTTTTTTTGCAGACTTATTCTGCTACATGCGGCTTCTCCCGTAGCTGGGACGTTTTTGCATCGCACGACAAGGCACAGGCCAGAATATTTGCCTTGCGCTCCTGAAAACTGCGTACCCCGGCCTGCCCGCTACCTTAAAAGACCGGCTACCAGTTCTGTGAACTTGCAGGCCTGCTCATATTTGTTCCAGATCTCTTCAAAGGTAGAGTTAATCTGCACTTCAATATAGTTCTGGTGCACCAGCCTGTTTCGTTCGCGCCCTACTGCCATAAAGGCGGCTTCTGCTTCTGCAAGTCCCCTTGTTTCTATTTCCTTGCGTGCCCGCTGCTTAAAGTCATCTCCAAAGAGCCCGAAGAACTGATTTGCATTATTCCCTTCCCAGTTAAAAAAGGTATGGTACTGGCGCTTTATGGCCTTATTGTCTACAAAGGCTACGAGTTCTGTTGTCTGACGGGATTTAGTATGCACATAATCATGAATGCTTTTGGTTATAGTTGCCTCCAAAAAACTTGCCGCTGACAGCAGCAGTGTTTTGTTGTAGGTGCTGTCAATATACATTTCAAATGACAGCTGATTATTTTGCCTGCAAAATTCAATCAGAGCAGAATACTCTTCCTTCAGAGACTGTATCTTTTTGCTATGCATAAAGCTGTCTCCGGTTACTTATTGCAGATATTCCTGTGCTATTTCAATTCTCCTGGCAACATTTTTTGTGTGGGAGGTGCTGTGCGTAACAGACTCTGCAAATTCAGGGTCTTCCCTGAGCCTGCTGATGCTTTCCTGCTGCAATTTATTTGTAATCAAAGTCCTGCCTTTAAAGCACCTGCCTGCAGCAACAGCAAAGACAGAATCGAAGAGAGCGGCATTCAATTCTCCCTTTTTTGTCGTAAAAAGCTCTCTTGGGAGATCTCTGCATGCTTCGAGAAATGATGCAAAAAGATTGTATAAGTAGGCAACGTCATCTGACGAGTAGTTCATTGCCTCCCTGGCATATCTGTTAATAAATGCATTCATCGAGCCGTT
>JAUMVQ010000042.1 GCA_030530085.1 Desulfovibrionaceae bacterium
ATTGTCATTCAGACCGCCGTAGCTGAAGTCAACCGGAGGCGTTGTTGCCTGAGGGGCTGTCTGCACTGGCTGGGCTGCAACAGGAGCTCCGGCTGCAGGCTGGATGGGATCGCCCAGGTCAAACTTCATGGCCATGCTGGTTTCGATCTGGCGCAGGGCAGCATCATGGCGGTTAAGCTTGTCAACCATGGCGGCTGCACCGCCTGCTCTCTTCAGGTCAGCAACAAGACCGCGCATCTCGCGCAGTTCCTCCCTTATGGACTGCAGCTCGTTTCTGGTATCTGCCTGGGCAGGCTGCATGCGCCTGATTTCAGCATCATGCTGCAAAATCTGCGCTTCCATGTCGTCATTCCTCTGGGCGCAACCCGTAAGACCTGTCGCCATGGTAGCCAGGAGAAAGATAGGAAGAAGTTTTTTGTTCACAGTGAATCTCCAAAAAAGGGAAATAACGCAGTCTCAGAGACAAGAGAAACGGGCTGAACTGCCTTATGCCTGCCTTCTCAGCCTGGCACCGGCTTTGGGACGCCCGAAGAGAATGTAGATGATTCCGCCTATGACAGGCAGAAAGACCGAGATACAAAGCCAGAGTACTTTCTTTTGAAATTCCCCACCGAAGTCATGGCTCCAAATATGCCATACAGACCAGAGATTGGGAAGAATGGGAATAAGGGCAACAAGTATATGCCACCAGGCAAAAGTCATAGTAAAATCCTTGTGCGGGTCAGTCTTTGGCGAGTCCCCTGCGGTCGTGCCCTAGGAGCATGGCAAGAATAGTCAGTCCTGCCCCGACGCAGATGGCAATATCGGCTACATTGAAGGCAGGCCAATGCCAGGTGCCGTAGTAAACGTCCAGAAAGTCCGTTACGGCCCGCTCTTTCAGCCTGTCTATAAGGTTGCCGAAGGCACCGCCAAGGATAAGGCTCAGCCCGCTCCACAAAAGCGGCGCCTGGCCGCTTTTGCGCATGAGCGTGATGATAACGGCCGTGGCAACAATAGTGGACGCCAGAAACAGCCAGACCTGCCAGTCTATATCAGACCTGTTGAGCATGCCGAAGGCAGCTCCCCTGTTCCTTATGTTGACCAGGTTGAAAAAGCCGTCAATCACCACAAAGCCGCCGTTAAGGGGGATTGTCTCATTGACAAGCCATTTGCTTGCCTGATCCAGCACTACGGCCAGGGGGGCAAGGGTCAGAAGATATTTCCAGCGTCCATCCATTGACAATGGCTCCTAGCTGTTTTCCTTATCCTGTTCGATGACGGACATAACGTGCGCGCATCTGGGGCAGAGGTCTGCGTGTGCGGCATCCTTTCCGATTTCATCGGAATAGGTCCAGCAGCGCGGGCACTTTTCACCCTGGGCCCTTCTGACTGTCACCTTGAGGCCGCTGACCTGCTCGTCGCTGACAGCATCGCTGCCGGCACTGGCCAGGGGCTCAACAGACAGCTGGGAAACAAGGCAGTACTCGCGCAGGTCGCAGCCGGTGCGCTTCAGGCAGGCTGCCAGCTCGTCGGAAACAGAGAGCGTAATGCTTGTGTCCAGGGAATGGCCCACGGTTCCTGCCTTGCGCAGGGGCTCAATAGCCCTGGTTACGGCACCGCGCACATCCTGCACTGTCTTCCAGTCGTTCCTGGCTGCCTCAGGCAGTATCCAGCCAGTGCAGTCAGCAGGCTTTAAGGCAAAGACCGTCTTTTCCTCTCCCTTTAATGCGGCAGGGAAGTTCTGGTAAATTTCCTCAGCCGTAAAGGAGAGAATGGGAGCAATGTCGCGCACAAAGAGCTCCAGAATACGGTAGAGGCAGGTGAGGGCCGAACGGTATTCCAAGGAGTTCTTTGCAGAGCAGTAGATGCGGTCCTTCAGAACGTCGATGCACAGTATGGACAGATCCGTGACGCAGTATTCGTGCAGGGTATGGAAGACCTTGTGGAAGTCATAGCTTTCATAGGCCTGCTGCACTGTTGCGTATATCTGGGCAGCCGTGCTGACCGCAGCCCTGTCCAGGGGCAGAAGCTCGTCAAGGCTGACAAGGTCAGCAGGGGTGAGCTTGTCCACGCATCCCAGGATGTAGCGGCAGGTATTGCGTATGCGGCGGTAGGCATCCACCAGGCGGGCAATAATGTCGTCTGACAGGCGCACGTCGTCACGGTACTCCACGGAAGAGGCCCACAGGCGGACGATGTCTGCGCCGTACTTGGCGATAATTTCCTGCGGGGCAATGACATTGCCCACGGACTTGGACATCTTGAAGCCCTTGCCGTCCACCACGTAGCCATGTGTCAGCACGTTGCGGTACGGGGGCATGCCCTGGGTTGCCATGCTGAGCAGAAGAGAGCTGTGGAACCAGCCGCGGTGCTGGTCAGATCCTTCCAGGTAGAGGTCGGCAGGATAGGAGAGCTCGGGGCGCTGCTTCAGGACGCCGGACCAGGTGGAGCCGGAATCAAACCACACATCCAGGATGTCTGTTTCCTTCTTCCAGTGTGTTCCGCCGCAATGGGGGCATTTCAGGCCGTCAGGCACAATCTCCTTGAGATCAGCCTCGAACCAGTAGTCGCAGCCGGTAGGATGCTTGGCAAAGCGGGCGCTGATGTCCTTCATCCAGGCAGCATCGTTCCAGGCCTCGCCGCAGTCCTCGCAGAGCAGTGCCAAGATCGGCACGCCCCACTGGCGCTGCCTTGAGATGCACCAGTCGGGCCTGGTGGCAATCATGTTGTAAATGCGCTCGCGGCCCCAGGCAGGAATCCAGCTGACCTTGTTGTTGATGGCATCAAGTGCCTTCTTGCGCAGGTCCTGGGCCTCCATGCTGATAAACCACTGCGTGGTGGCACGGAAGATAAGCTTGTTCTTGCAGCGCCAGCAGTGCGGGTATGAGTGGCTGATGGTCTTGTGGCCCAAGAGGGCGCCAACTTCCTGAAGCTTTTCCATCACATGAGGATTGGCCTCAAAGACGTTCATGCCGGCAAAATAGGGCATGGAGGGCAGGAAGCAGGCACCGTCATCAAGGGGAGAATAGACTTCAAGGCCGTATTTGAGGCCGACTTCATAGTCCTCGGGGCCATGGCCTGGTGCTGTATGGACGCAGCCTGTGCCGGCATCAAGGGTGACATGGTCGCCCAGGCAAATGGGGGACTCCCTGTCAAAGAGGGGATGCCTTGCCTTCAGGCCTTCAAGGGCCTTGCCCTCTGCCTCGCCAAGCACAGTGTAAGACTCCCAGCCCCATTCCTTGGCACAGCCTTCCAGAAGGTCGCGTGCCAGGATGTACTGGGCGCCGTCGTGCTCAACAAGCACATAGAAAAATTCGCTGTTGAGGCAGATGCCCATGTTGTCCGGTATGGTCCAGGGCGTCGTGGTCCAGATAACTATATACGCCTTTGCCGGATCAGCCTTGTCAAAGACACGCGTGAGCCCCTCGTCATTCAGGGCAAAGCGCACGTAGATGGAAGGAGAGGTCACATCCTTGTATTCGACCTCTGCCTCGGCCAGGGCAGTGTGGCAGTGGCCGCACCAGTAGATGGGCTTCTTGGCCCTGATGACCATGCCCTTTTCCACGCAGTTGGCCAGCTCCATGCTCGTGGCCGACTCAAAGGCAGGGTTCATGCTGAGGTAGGGATGTTCCCAGTCACCTACAACGCCCAGGCGCTGAAATTCCTTGCGCTGTATGCCTACCCACTTGGAAGCATACTCGCGGCAGATCTTGCGCACTACGTGGGCAGGCAGCTCTTTCTTCTTTCCCTTGAGCTCTTCTTCTACCTTGTGTTCTATGGGCAGCCCGTGGCAGTCCCAGCCAGGTACATAGAAGGCCTTGTAGCCCGCCATGTTGCGGGACTTGATAATAATGTCCTTCAGAATCTTATTGAGGGCATGGCCCATGTGAATATTGCCGTTGGCATAGGGCGGGCCGTCGTGGAGAACGTATTCTCCCTTGGGGGCGTCTTCCCTGACCAGCTGGGACATAAGGTTGATACTGTCCCAGAATGCCAGCATTTTCGGTTCTGTCTGGACAAGATTGGCCTTCATGGGAAATTTGGTTGAAGGCAGATTCAGAGTTTTTTTGTAGTCGCTCATCGTGCGTTGCTCATAGGAAAGGAGAGGGAACTAAAAAGGCCTGGTGCGCTATGAAAGGACAGGCGCTTCTGCCTGTCCGGTATTTGCATTCCTGATAGCCGTACATGCAGTGAAAAAGCACTGCCATAACTGTCAGGATAAACTTTTTTTCAAATATGTTGAGACAAAAATAAAGTCAAATAAGCCGGATGACTCAGTCTCCGGCACGTTCCTTGTCCAGTTCTGCCAGGTCGCCGCTTTCATCTGCAGCCATTGCAAATTCAAGAAGGGCTGCCAGCGTTTCCTGGGCCTCCTTGGGGTCGAGTTTGCGAAGGGCAAAGCCTGCATGGACAATATGGTAGTCGCCAATCTGGGGAGGCTCGGGCAAAAGCATGCTTGAAGCTGTGATGACAGTGGGGCCGTTGCCGACACGCACCTTCATCATGGTGTTGTCAAGTATCTCAACAACCTGGGTTGGTATTGCCAGACACATGCGTATCATTCCTCCTAAAAGACAAAACAGAGCGGAGGGCAGTCCTCCGCTCTGTAAACATTGTCAGGCTTGCCCTGTCAGGAGCTGCCTACTTTGAGCTGTCATCAGCGGCCTTGCATTTCTTGCAGCCGATGAAGGGCAGCTTGGATTTTATCTTGCCCGCCAGGTCCAGAACATCCTTGTCCTTTGTGGGGTAGATGACTGTGTTCCAGTAGAGAGCAAACAGGGGAGGAATGCAGAAAAGAAGCAGGTACGCCCAGCTCTTGGAGAACAGGAAGTACTGATAAAAAGTATCAAAATGCATGATATTCTCCACTAGCTCTTAGTCGTGTTCCTTGAAGTTAGGATGCTCGTACAGGATAGGACAGTGGTAGCAGATGGCGCGGTAGGCTGTCACAATCATGGTCACGACGAACACGGAAACGAACACTTCGGGGAGGTTCGGGAAGTAGCGGTCGGCAGCGTCAAAGTGCCAGTTGTAGGCGATCATGGACACTGTCCAGCGGTTCAGCACGATGCCGCACACGGCGATGCAGGAAGCAAAGCGGCAGAGGGGCACGTTCTTGTCGCGGGAACCCTTGGCGTACAGGAGGCTGGGCAGCAGGATGAAGCCAAACATTTCAATGAGCCACCAGCAGCCGTAGCTTGTGAAGAGGTAGGGGAAGTTGCCCTGAACCACCATGTCCACAAAGCGCATGATGAAGAGTGAGAAGAGAATGAGTGAGCAGGCCTTGGAGAAGCTCAGGGTAACAATGGGAGCTTCGGCCAGGTGCTTCTCGTCCATGTAGGCGTGCATGCCCTTGTGGGCCAGCATGCCTTCAAAGACAACCATGGAAGAACCGGCTGTCATTGAGGAGACGAAGAAGAACATGGGCAGGAAGGGGGAGTACCACAGAGGATGCAGCTTGCCGGGGCAGATGAGGTACAAAGAGCCCAGGGAAGACTGATGCAGGGTGGAGAGGCACATGCCCATGATTGTGAGCAGGATGCCGATCTTCTCAATCCAGTGCCTGTAGGTAAGCAGGCACTTGAATTTCTGTCCCAGCCATTCGGCAGGAGCCACGGAGAACTCAAGGAAGAGGACTGTGAGGTAGGTAGCCACGCACAGGCCGACTTCAAAGAGCACTGAAGTGGTGCCGGGGAAGAAGAACATGTAGGGCAGGCGGAGCGGATGGCCCAGATCGTACAGCAGGGCGATAACCACGAAGAGGTAGCCCAGGAAGGCTGTCAGGACTGCGGGACGGGCCGCAGAGCTGAAGTGCTTCATGCCCATGACGTAGATGGCCACGGTGGTGAAGTAACCGCCGGCTGCCAGACACACGCCGCAGAGCAGGTCAAAGCCGATCCACATTCCCCAGGGCTGGTAGTCGTCCAGGTTGGAGACTGCACCGATGCCTACTGTGAAGCGGACAACGGTAATAGCAAGACCAATGGCAAGAAGGATGTAGGTAATAATATTACCAGGTGTCAGCTTCAGGAAAGGACCGAAGTTGAACAGTTTGTCCTTGGTCGGAATGACAATATTGTGAGACATTTACTTGTCCTCCCCGCCATGCTGAGACGCAGAGTCCTGTGCTTCCAGGGCAGCTGTCATGGCAGCGCGGTGCTGCTCGGCGGCTTCCTTGCCCTGTTCCTTTTCGATGCAGGCCACGGCCGCATCAATGGTCTTCTGTCTTTCTTCAGCGACAGCCGCTTCCTGGTTGGCCTTGGCAATGGCTTCACGACGCTTGGTAATGCCATAGGCGCCACCGAGAAGCAGGGGCCAGAAGGAAATAATCATGGGAACGGTGCCCAGGGCGCCGTAGGTCAGCTCGCCCATGGGCTGATTGCCGAGGCCTGTGTCCAGGCCGACTTTCTTCATGGCATCATGGGCTTCAGAAGCATTGCCGGGGGCACACTGGGCCATGCCCTTGGGCTTGGGCATAATGACCATCCAGGCTGTGCCGCCGCAGTCATTCTCGCCGTAGATGTAGTCCAGGTACTTGTCAGGATTGGCAGCAATACGCTTGTGGGCGATATTGATGAGGTCCTTGCGGCGTCCGAATGTCAGGGCATCCATGGTGCAGTGCTCGACACAGCCGGGCAGCTGGCCTTTTTCCAGGCGGGACTTGCAGAAGGTGCATTTCTGGATGATGGGGTCGAAGGCCTCTTCGTACTCGAAGGTAGGAATGTAGAAGGGGCAGGCCACCATGCAGTAACGGCAGCCGACGCACTGCTTGTCGTTGTAGGACACGGAGCCGTCGGGGTTCTTGATGTAGCACTTGGTGAAGCAGGCGCTGGCACAGGCAGGGTCATTGCAGTGGAAGCACTGCTGCTTGCGGAACACGTATTCCTTGTCGCCCAGGTCATAACGGTTGACAACCGTCCACTCGGTGGTGGTTGTACGGCGTTTTTTGTGGGTAACGGTCAGGTCCGAAAAAGGAACCTTGGGTGCAGGCAGGTTGTTGACCTTGTTGCAGCCTACTTCGCACTGGCGGCAGCCAATGCAGCGGGTAAGGTCATGCAGCACGCCATAACCGTTGTCATAGTAGGGAAAGGTATGCACGCCGGCTTCGGCTGCCTTGGGTGTGGCAATGGCCGAAACAACGCCCGCTGTTCCCATTAAGGTGAGAAACTTTCTGCGATTCATACTTCTCTCCTACTTCTCCGCAACCTTGTGGCATGTGGAGCAGTCTGTGTTGGCAGGACGTGCCACCTTCATGCCGTCATGGCAACCCATGCACTGCAGGTGGTAAGCAGCCTTGAGGCTGGGCACCTGGGGATTGCTGGGATCGACCTTTGCCTTATGGCAGCTGCCACACTTGGGCGGAGTCATGGACAGAGGGCTGTTGTGGTGACAGGTAGAGCAGATGACTTCCTTCTTGTAGTGGAAGGCATTGGCCAGCTTGTCATTCTTGATGTTTTCGACAACAGAAGCCACGTGGCGGCGATGGTTGAACAGCACAGGCTTGAACTCGTCGGCCAGGCCGTCGATGGTCACCTTTGTGGGCACAAAGAAGCCGGGAGTTTCGTTAGGCTTCTGAGCTTTAACAGCCTTGTCTGCGATAGCGCGGTTCTCTTCATTGCTCATGGCGCCGGTGCTGCCCTTGGCAAGCTGTTCCGGAGTCACCTTGGCGTTATGGCAGACGTTACACCAGGCTTCGTCGTACTTGGGAGTCACAATGTTGTGGCAGCCCATGCATTCCTGCTTGGAGCTGATAACCTTTTCGTGGCAGCTCACACAGGAACTGGGGGTTACACCCTTCTTTGCGGGAGCAATTGTGCGCTTGTGCATCGCCTGCTCCAGGGTAACGCCCTTGCCGGCATCAGAGCCGGTCAGTGTATGGCAGTCAGAACATTTCTGGGGCTCTCCGGTGTGGTGACAGGTGCCGCAGTTGGTAACTGCCTTTTCGTGGAGCGCGTGATTGAAGACGACAGGTTGCATGGAACCTTTGGCAACCTTTTTATCCCCTGATACAGGGAACATGACCGTGGCTGCAGGTGTGCTCGTGTCTGCCTGTTGCTGTTCGGCGGCGCCTACAGGCCCCGCACACCAGGCGAACAGACAGATGGTACACGCTACAGTCTGCATCTTTGAGAGCAGTGCCTTACCATTCCTCATGTGAACATCCTTATGCATGCTAGACTTCGCAAATTTTGGATCACAGCCCATGCCTGATCCATCCGCTCCTCATGAGGAACGGATACAAACTCCTTTTTTCACATTAGCCCAGTTTACCTGTTTGGTCAAGGTAGTTCTCCGGAAAAAAGCAACGTTATTTTGGTACTCTAAGTTCTTTTGGAACTCTTTTTTTTCATTTTTTTGATGGAAGCTGTTTCCCCTGAATCACGTTTTATTCCTTGCTGCATGCCCGTACTTGCGCAAGCCTGTGCGGCAGGCAAATTGTGCTCTGCTATCCTGCCATAATGTGCCAGTGTATAGCCGGATTCAGCCCCGGCAGGGGAGGCCTCTTCTCTCTTGTGCATTTGTCTGTACGTGGTCAGGCACACTGCCTTTGCTGTCATCCGCTTTGGAATGCTCCGTCAGTCCTTTCCAGCGTGACTTCTTCTCCATCTCCGGGCCTGTCTAACTCAGCACAGGATGCGAAGAAGGTGTTTGAGCCGGAAGGCTCCCTTTTGAAGATCCCTTTTGTTTAGGCTGTTGTGCTGGATTTTGCCGGGGACTAAAGCAAGGGGATTATGGCTGCATCTCTTTTTCAAAAGCGTCCAGGCAGGCAGCAACGTCATCGCTTGCGATGAAAATAGCCTCCCTTCGTCCCCTGAACCAGGTTATCTGTCTTTTGGCATAGGCTCTGGTATTTTTGAGCCACAAAAGCTTTGCTTCTTCCAGGGACAGTTTTTTAAGAAGATAGAGGCACAGCTCCCTGCAGCCAATGCCGCTCCAGCCAGGAGCTTCCTCACAGGGGCAGGCTGCCCATGCTTTTTCTGCTTCCCTTACTGCCCCCATGGCGAGCATGATGTCTATGCGCCTGGCAAGACGGGGCTCAAGTTCCTTGATGGGCGTGTTTACGCACAAAAGCGGCCCGCGGCAGACAGGAGCGCCCGCTGCATGGACATGCCACCAGCTTAAAGTATGTTCCGTGCCCAGGGCTACTTCCAGGCCGCGGACGATGCGCTGTCCGTCGTTGGGATGCAGCCTGGCGGCAAGATCAGGGTCTGTTCTTGCCAGTTCCTCGTGCAGTGCCGGTGCTCCTTCGCTTTTGAGACGGGACAGCAGTTCCTGGTGCAGCGCCGGATCAACAGGGGGCACCTGGGCTATGCCGCGCAGAAGGTGCTGGAAATACATGCCGGTGCCACCCACAAGGAGAGGAACATGCTGCCGCCCCCTGACTTCAAGAATCTTCTCCTTTGCAAGCCCGATCCAGGTGGCGACATCCATGGTCTTGTCAGTATCAAGCCAGCCGTAGAGATGGTGCGGGCAGTGAGCCTGCTCCTCTGCGCTTGGCTGGGCCGTAATGATGGGAAAATCCTTGTACAGCTGCCTGGAATCGCAGTTGACAACCTCGCCATGAAGCCTGTCTGCCAGCCTTAAGGCCAGTGCCGTTTTTCCTGCTCCGGTAGGGCCTGCAAGGCAGAGCACAGGAAGGGATGCTTCCATATCGCTCATTGCTGCTGCCCCTTTCTCTGTCCTTCTTCTGCCGTATCGTGTTTCAGATAGCCCTGGGCAGGAGCCTCAAGACAGGGGGTAGCTGCTGCCATGGTTCCTTTTTGGTACAGGGAGAGCAGGCTTTTCTGCACGACATGGGGCACAAGCCCTTCAACAGAGGCACCGTGGCTTGCGCAGGCCTTGATGATGCTGGAGCTTACATACAGCCACTTGTAGTCTGTCATAAAGAAGACTGTTTCGACAGACTTGTTGAGACGCCTGTTCATCAGGGCCATCTGGAATTCATACTCAAAGTCGCCCACAGCCCTGAGCCCGCGTATGATGGCGCAGGCCTTCACTTTCTGCGCTGCGTCCACTGTCAGGTTGTCATAGGATATGACGTCTATGCGGTCTGCCTGCGCCTGCACTGCCTGCCTCACAAAGGCAACCCTCTCTTCCAGGGAGTAGAGGGGATTCTTGCCAGGATTTTCGGCAACGGCGACGATGACCTTGTCGAAAAGGCTTAAAGCCCTTCGTATAATACTGAGATGCCCCTTGGTAATGGGGTCAAAGGTGCCGGGATAGATAGCCGTTCCCTGGGCTAGGCCGTTCCCCTGGACAAGGGTGCAGTCTTGTCCGTCAGCATTCTCTTCGCCCTGCATGGCCGGGGCAGGCGGCAGTCCGTAGGCTTTCTCGATGCAGCGCTGGACGTAGGCAGAGGTCAGGCCGCAGGATGATGCGCCGTTCTGCACTGCTGTCTTGACGATGGTAGAGCTTGTGAAAAGCCACTGGTAGTCCGCCATAAAAAAGACTGTCTCAACGGCATGGTTGATACGGCGGTTCATCAGGGCCTGCTGGAATTCTTTCTCAAAGTCTGCCAGGGCCCGCATGCCGCGCAGAATGGTGCTGGCGTTTTGCCTGACGGCACAGTCAACCACCAGCCCGTTAAAAGGAATGACCTCCACATTGGGCAGGTTCTGCACGCTGTGGCGCATCATGTTTATGCGGTCCTCAAGGCTGAAGAGCGCTTTTTTTGGCGTTGTCTCGGCTACTGCCACCACAATGCGGTCAAAAACGCGCAGTCCTCGCTGGATAACGCTTAAGTGGCCGTTTGTAACAGGATCAAAGGTTCCTGGAAAAAGCGCAATACGCATATTATGTGCTCCGGCAGCCAGCTGGCAAAAAAAAACAAAAAGCCGCCCCGTTCGGCATGATGTCGGAAGGGGCGGCCATTGGGGGAAAGAAAAATCAGTCTTCAGTGCCGTCCGTTCTCCTGGCAATCAGGGTAGTAGTCTGGCCGAAGTCCCTTTGCGTGACAAGCTCAAGGCTGGAGGGCAGGGTAAGCTTTAAGCCTTCTTCTACTTCTATGCAGACAAAGGCGCCATCCTTGAGCCAGCCGCACTGGGCAAGGGCATCCAGGGAACTCTGGGTCAGGTGCTTCCTGTATGGCGGATCGACAAAGACTACGTCAAAGGGACCGCCCGTATTGCGGTCGGCTCCCTTGATGCGCCTCAGCAGCTTGAGGACGTCTTCCTGAACCAGAAAGGCACGGTCCTCAACGCCCAGGTCCCTGATGTTGTCCCTGATGCAGCGGCATGCCTTGGGAGCAAGCTCCACCAGCCAGGCCTTGTCAGCGCCACGGCTTAAGGCCTCAAAAGCCAGGCTTCCGCTGCCGGCGAAAAGATCCAGCACATGGCATCCCTGCCAGTGCAGGCGGTGAGACAAAATTGAGAAAAGAGCCTCGCGCACCTTGCTCATGGCGGGGCGGTAGCCTTCGCCTTCTACAGTGCGCAGCCTGCGCGAGCCCATTGTTCCTGATATAATACGCATAATCTTACAGCTTGGAAAGCAGGCGGGTCATGGCGTAGTCCATCTTGGCCAGGGCTTCCTGAAGCATGGTCTGCTCTTCCCAGGGGCGCTGGTTGATGTCTGCCATCTTGTCCATGAAGAGGTGCCACTTGCGTTCCACCTCGCCGGTGAGGAAGTCCCAGTTGACCTTCGGGTATGCCTTGACCATGTTTGTCTGAATTTCCTCTACTGTCTTGCCTTCCAGTGTCATTTCTTCCAGGTAGGCAGGAATGTGCGGCTCAATGCCAAAGCGCTCCTTGATCAGGCCGCCAAGAATGGTCTGTGCTTTCTGCTCGCCATGGACGAGCACCACCTTGGGCTTGGAGGCAGCCAGAGGGGCGAGCCAGTCAAGCAGCTGGGACTGGCCGGCATGGGCAGAGAAGCTGTTGATGAAGTACATCTTTGCCCTGACTTCCAGATCCTCGCCAAAGACGGTCAGCTTCTTGGCGCCGTCAACGAGCAGGCGTCCGGGCGTTCCGGTGGCCTGGTAGCCGACAAAGACGATGCTGGCACCGGGGCGCCAGATATTGTGTTTCAGGTGATGCTTGATTCTGCCGGCATTGCACATGCCTGATGCAGAAATAATGATGGCCGGCTTGTCGTAGGCATTGATGGCTTCAGACTCTTCACGGCTCAGCGTGTACTGCAGGTTTGGCAGTTCAAAGGGATCCTCGCCCTTGTTCAGCAGCTCTATGGCCGGTGCGTCAAGCAGTTCCTTGTGGTGGCGGAAAATTTCCGTGGCGCGGATGGCCAGGGGAGAGTCTACAAAAATGGCCATGTCCGGAGGCAGGCGGTCCTGCTTTTTCAGCTCATGCAGGCAGTAGAGCATTTCCTGAGTGCGCTCGATGGCGAAGGCAGGAATGATGACTTT
>JAUMVQ010000043.1 GCA_030530085.1 Desulfovibrionaceae bacterium
CGTTTGATGTAGCGTTTGCCTTTGGGGGTAACAAAGAGGACAAGAGAGCCGTAGGGAATCATGGTAATCCTTATTGCAGTGCGGCAGGAAGGCCGCACATGGTATCTGTAGTAAGCGGTATGGTGCAGAAGGCAGTCTGTTAATACATGTCACGGAGCAGGTTTTCGCTTTCCTCGCCCGTATCCTCAGGAAGATTTTCGGCATCGGGAACAGCACCGTCCAGTGCGCCTGTCCCGGGACCTGTCTGCCCTTCAAGGAAGGGAAGGCCGTCTATCATGACGATGCCTGGCGGCATGGTGAAGTCCTGCGGCATGTCGGCATAGGCTGCATCAGCCTTTTCACGGTACGCCTTGAAGATAGGCGCAGCAGTGCGGCCGCCCTGTTCCTGGCGGCCCAGGGAGACGTTGCTGTCGTAGCCTACATAGACGCCGGTGCACAAGTAGGGGGTAAAGCCGACAAACCAGACATCGCGGCAGTTATTGCTGGTGCCGGTCTTGCCGGCAATATTGAGGCCTTCTATGCGTGCCCTGCCGCCTGTGCCGTTAGTGACAACGCGTTTGAGCAGAATATCCATCTGGTAGGCATTCTGGGGAGAAACGGCCTGCCAGTGCTCTATATTCTGATGGTAGAGCTCGCGCCCCGAGGCATCCTTGATGGAGGTGATAATGCGCGGACGGACGCCAAGGCCGCCGTTGGCAAAGGCTGTGTACGCCTGGGTAATGTTGAGGGGCGAAACGCCCACAGAGCCGAGGCTTAGGGACAGAACCGGAGGAAAGTCAGGTTCCAGGCCAAGCATCTTGGCCCGCTCAATAACTTTTTCAACGCCTACTGTCTGTGTGATGCGCACGGACGGCGTGTTTCTTGACAGCGCCAGCGCCTGGTACAGGGGCATTTCGCCACGGTAGCTCTTTTCAAAGTTGCTGGGGCGCCAGACCTGGTTTGTTCCGGGCAGGACATATTCAAAAGGTGCATCAAGTACAGGCGAGGTCGGGGTAAAGCCGTTATCAAGTGCTGTTGAGTAAATAACAGGCTTGAAGCTTGATCCTGGCTGCCTCCTGGACTGCGTGGCACGATTGAAATGGCTGTTGCCGAACTGGTAGCCGCCTATCAGGGCAACAACATCGCCGGTCTGTGTTTCAACAGAAGCTATGGCTCCCTGAACAAGAGGTTCCTGCTGCAGGTATAAAAGCATGGGGACACCGGGAACAGGAGAAGTCTGAGCCTCCTCAGTGCCTTTTTGCGCTTCTGTCTTGCCTGCATCCTTGCCCTTTTGGTCTTTACCCTTGCTGTCTTTTGCCTTGGCACCCTGCTTTGCGCTGGGGGCGACCATGCTTACCCAGACAACGTCACCAGGAGAGACGATGGTCTGGGGTATTGGCTTGCTGGCCAGGGCAGACTTGTGCCTGGCCCAGCTGAAGTTTGCCTGGGGAATTATGCCGGTATAGCCATTGCCAAGGGCAACAGTAATTTCCTTTGCCGTAACCTTGGTGACAAGTGCCTCGGACCAGGCAGACCCCAGCATGTCGTCAGGAGAGAATTTTTTCTTTTCAAGGAAGGCTGTCTGTTCAGCCTTTGACTCAAGATGGCGGACAGCACCGCGCCAGCCCTGCCTTTTGTCTATTGTTTCAAGACCGGAGCGCATGGCTGCGCCTGCCAGTTCCTGCTGCATAGGATCCATGGCAGTCTGCACAGTGAGCCCGGCTTCGTAGACGTAGTCTTCTCCGACACGGTTTGTATGAATTCCGAGGGCTTTAAGGTTGTCCTCAGTGAAAAATTCTATAAGCAGGCGGCGTGCTTCTTCAAAGTACCACTGGCTTGGCCCTGAAACTGAATCAGGCATGCTCCAGTAGACCATGGGCTCTTCTGAGGCCTGCTTGTATTCTTCTTCCGTTATCCAGCCAAGCGTGCGCATGCGGCCTAAGACTTCCATCTGGCGGTTTTTGGCTGTCTCAGGATGCCTGAAAGGATTATAGCGGCTGGGAGCCTGGGGCATGCCTGCTATAAGGGCAGCCTCGGCAAGAGTGATGTTGGCAGCATTTTTGCCAAAGTACGTCCTGGCTGCTGCCTCAACGCCATAGGCGTGCTGTCCCAGGAAAATATAGTTGAGATAGAGCGCCAGAATCTGATCCTTGCTGAGCTCCTGTTCCAGCTTGGTTGCCAGGATGGCTTCCTTCATCTTGCGGAGGTAGCTGCGCTCTGAGGACAGCAGCAGCTGCTTGACCAGCTGCTGGGTTATGGTGCTGCCGCCCTGGCTTTTGGTGCCGCGTTCAAAGTTGACCAGCATGGCACGCACTATGGCCAGGGGATTGATTCCGGGATGCTGGTAGAAGGCACTGTCTTCAATGGCCAGAAAGGCCATGGGCAGGTATTTGGGCATGTCATCCAGTGTTATGACAAAGCGCTTCTCATGGTAGAGCATGCCTATAACAGAGCCGTCCCTGGCAAGTATGGTTGTTGCCTGCGGTGCCTGGAACTCCGTTATCCTGTCGAGATCGGGCAGATCCTGCGTAATCCAGTTATAAAGAAGAAAGCCTGCGGCAACGCCGATTATGCAGACCGATATGATAAGGCCGCAAGTCCAGCGAAGCAGTATGCCCGCAATGGACCTTCTTTTTTCAGGCTGTTTGTTTTGTCTGGGTGCTTGCTGCTGTCCCGGCTGCTCCTGGGCAGATTTTTTTGCTTCTGCCATGCCGGCAGGGGCAGCAGTCCTTTGAGGACGGGCAGGCTGCTGTACAGGCTCATCTGAAAAATTGAGTTTCATGAAACATCCTTCTGGCACGTCATACGGCAGGAAGGCAATGGGTGAAGTCATGTCTTACAGGACAGGCATGACTCTTTTTGCATACATGTAAGACACTGCTTGCTAGCACAGATGCCCGTGAAAATCAAAAATCCCCTTTTCAGGGGATAAAAAAAGACCGGAGCCGAAGCTCCGGTCTTTATATGGAAAAGGAAAATTCTACACACAGCCGGTGGGCTTGGGCAGACCGGCCATTTTGCAGGCGCCCTTACCAGGACCAGAGGGGAAGAGCTCGTAAACTTCCTTCAGTTTGTATCCGGTGTTCTTGGAAAGGATACGCACCATGGGAGCGATACCGTTCTTCTTGTAGTAATCCTGCAGGAAGTCGAGAATCTTCTGATGATCAGGACCAATTTCTTTGATGCCTTCAGACTCTTTCACGTATTCGAGCCATTCAGGGCACCAATCCTCGAAGTGGAGAAGGAAGCCGTCCTCGTCAACTTCGAAACTTTTGCCTTTGAATTGAACTTCAGCCATGCGTGTCCTCCTTGGACTTCATGATGAAAACGAGCAGGATCCAAAAGATCCTGGAAATGATGCCGGAATAACCGGCAATTGGTTGCTTTTGTCTGCCAGATACCTTGCAAGCTCCTGCTGGCGAACAGAAGGCGCATCATATTAACGAACAAAAGTTCGTTTCAGACTGACTGCAAATATATCTGTTTCAAAGCCTTTCGGCAAGGAGCCCTGAGCCATGCCCCGGACCCGTGCCGTTCGCCTTATCTGTCTCAACATTGCCATAAAGACAGCTTGATGGCAAGTCTTCAAAGAAAGAAAAGGAATATTAAGTCTTTCCGTAGTAGCCTGCTATTATTCATTCCAGGCCAGCAGCTTGGTCTTTTCGGCCAGTTCGGAATGCAGGCCGTCGCGCTTGTCTGCGGGCATGGGATGCAGGCGCAGGAAGATGTGCCTGTCGCCATTGGGAAGGAAGGATGTGAGGACGGAGATAATGCGTCCGTTGTACTTCACAATGATTTCCAGAAGGAAAGCAAGCGTGCCAGGTTCGTCAGAGCACTCAATGGTGATGTCGATGCCCTTGATGTGGGCGCCGCATATGTCAACAAAGACCTTGAAGATGTCCTGGTCCGTGATAACGCCTATAAGGTGGTTCTCATCGTCAACAACAGGGAAGCCGCCAACTTTTTCATCCAGCATCAGCCTGGCGACATCAGCAATGGAGTCTTCGCTTTTGACAGTGATAGGGTTGGTTGCCATGATATCCTTGGCCTTCACTTCGGCCAGAAGATAGTTCATTTCATGGACTTCAAGAGAACTTGCCTTGGACGGGGATGCGCTTTTGACATCACGGTCGGAAAGAATGCCTATAACGTGATTGTCTTCATCAACAACCGGAAGACGTCTGATGTTATGCATTTTAAGCAACTTCTGGCATTTGGCGAGAGAAGTTGTGGGCAGAACCGAAACAGGTTCCTTGGTCATCCAGTTAGCAGTGCGCATTGGGCCTCCTCAGTGTCAGTTTCCATAGGGCAGTACGGGCTTTGAGGTTCCGGTACAAATGCCTGGTACATGCCGGACAGCATTTGCGTAAAGTAGTATGCCCTGTTGGTACTGTTCCCTTTAAGTCAAAGTATATACCACCAATGCCTGGCAATACAAGAGGCTTGCAGGCATAGAAATGCACGGGGCAGCGTACTGCCTGAGGGAATCCGCCGCACCGGGACAGATTCATAAAGGATCTGGCTGAATGAAAAAAGAGGCCGGATCTTTGCTGATCCGGCCTCTTTGGGTCATTGTTCGGAATTGTTCTGTGCTTTTACTGTCCGCATTTTTCCAGCAGGCATCCGGCCATCTGCTTGCCGAGGGCATATGCCTTCTGCATGTCTTCATGGCCAGGGCGCCACTGCACCTTGACGGGGTCGGCGGGCATTTCGCACTTCATGCCGCTCAGAAATTCCTGAAGGATTTTGGGTGACTCGCCGGACCAGCCGTAGGATCCGAAGGCGCCACCAACAAGAATTTTGGGACGCAGGCCCTTGATATAGGTCAGGGCGCTCATGACATAGGGCAGAACGGTATTGTTATGGGTAGGCGAGCCTACAGCCAGGGCGCTGGCATCGGCCAGTGCTGTCATGATGGCACTGTGGTGGTTCTTGCTGACGGACAATATGGTGCAGGGAACACCTGATTCCTCAAGGCCGCTGCAGACGCCGTAGGCCAGCTTTTCAGTAGAGGACCACATGGTGTCGTAGATAACCACGGCTTTCTTGCGGGGTTTCTGTTCCGCCATGGTGCGGTACATATCGACAATCTCTTTGCACATGCCGCCGCGCCAGATAAGGCCGTGGTCCGGAGCTATCATGTCAATGTCCAGGGATTCGACCACTGGCAGTGTCTTGAGCACCTGGGGAGAGTAGGGGAGAACGATGTTGAAGTAGTACTCTTTGACCCTCTGGAAGAGGTCGCCTTTTTCATGCTCGTCTGCAAAGCGCCAGGAAGAGGAAATATTCTGGCCGAAGGCATCCTGGGAGAACAGGATTTTTGTTTCAGGGCAATAGGTAACCATGCTGTCAGGCCAGTGCAGCATCCTTGTTTCCTGGAAGACCAGGGTATGATTTCCAATGGAAATGCTGTCGCCGCTTTGTACAGCCTGGACGGGCCAGGATTTCATCTGCTCGCCAAAATAGCCGGCCATGGATTTGAGAGCCATGGTGGAACAGAATATTTTTTCAGGCTTGCAGGCGGCAATGATCTGATCAAGACAGCCGGCATGATCCTGCTCTACGTGGTTGACCACAATGTAGTCGATTTTTTCTACAGGAAGAATATGGGCCAGACGGCAGAGCAGGGTTTTCCCATGGCCTGGAGCCACTGTGTCGATAAGGACGTTTTTCTGGTCCTTGATTACATAGGCATTATAGGTAGTGCCTTCAGGGCTTTTGGAGTAGCCGTGAAAGTCATGGTGGTTGTAGTCAACGACGCCTACCCAGTAGGTGTCCTTTGCAATTTCGACAGCTTGCATGGAGGTATTCTCCTTTATTTTCAGAACAGGCATAACCTGATGATTTAAAGGGCAGACGGACTCCCTCTTCTGCCAGTGCAATCCTGCCTGCATAAGAGGGAGTCCTGCTGGTGTGTAAGTCCGTCCGCCTTATGTCAGGCGGATTTTGGCCTCAAGATACAGACAATTAGTCCTGCTTGGAAAATTCTTCCTTGCCTGCGCCGCAGACAGGGCAGACCCAGTCTTCAGGCAGGTCTTCAAAGGGGATGTTGTTGTTCTCGGCAGGATCATATTCGTAGCCGCATACGTCGCATACGTAGTTCATAATTGTATCCTTTCTGTAATCAGATAGCTTTTATAGTCAGTTTTTGCGGGAGACTGAATACTAAAGTTCAGCCTTCCAGAGTCCGTGCAGGTTGCAGTACGCACGGGCGGTAACTTTTTCCGCTGTAGTGCAGAAGACTGCCTCAGGGGCTTCTTCCGGCTTCAGGAAATGGGTGAATGTGTCAGTGTCGGTGATGAGCTCTATCCACTCAATCAGGTGAGCCTCAGTCATGGGATGGGCTGCTGAGCCGACTGTGACTTTGTAGCCGCCTTCGATTTTGCTGATAACAGGGACATGTTTTTCCCTGGCTGCATCAACTGCGCCTTCCTTCATGTGCTGCATGGGCTCGGCGCAGCATTCGGGCGTACAGGACCTGTCAGTCAGAAATTCAACAACATTGCCGCATTTGGCGCATTTGTAGATGTCAAGTTTGGCCGGCATGGTTCCTCCTTGAAACCAGGCTGTTGCCTGGTTCAGTTAAAAACAGGAAATATGGAAAATAAGACACCCGGTTGGTGCTGTATCAAGTGCATCAAACAATATTAGTAATTTTTATCAATTAGTCAAGCCTCAATACCTCCCCTGTAGCAGAAAAACTGCAAAGAGGCATGATTTTTAGTGTATCCTGCGTATGCCCAGGACATTGGGCAGGCGGGCTGCCCGATTTCCGGTAATCAGAAAATCAAGGATGTTCTGGCCCTGCATTTCCCTGGACAGCTTGTGCGACCTGATGACAAGCCCGGCCTGGCCGCCTCCTTCCACGTACATGACAGTACGCACATCAATGGGCAGGTGCAGTAGCTGCTGGGCAAAGGTATAGGCCTCGATAGGCTCCTGGCTGTGCAGGAAGAGTACATTGCCATCGCCGTCTATGGCAACAGCAGAAATTGAGTACAAAGGTCCGCCGGGAGACCAGAGAATGCGGCGCTGGGAATTGATGATGCGGTAGTTCTGTATGACCAGGCGGTAGTGGGGGAGCAGTTCCTTTCCGATATCGTCATCCTTTTCCAGGATGGTAGCCTGGGGCAGGTCCGGATCATCGGGATCTGCTACAAAAAAGGCGCCGAAGCGCTGTACCATGCGGTTGTTGTTGATATACTCACCATCGCGCATGTAGCCAGTACTGGTCTGGCCGTCAGGCAGGTACATGCTGGCATTGATGGAAGCAATAAGGTCTTTTTTTTCGCTCCATTCCTGCAAGGTCATCTGCTCGCTTTTTTCCTTGCCTGATGCACAGAGGACAAAGGAAAAGAAGGCAGGATCGATACGCAGGACATGGAGGCGGAAGGTGTCTGTTTTCAGCTCTGTGTACTGGAGCCCGGGCTCAAGGGAAATCCAGTCGTCCCCGTTAGGCATGGCGGAGCTTTTTTCCGCAGCTGGCGGCGTTATGGATGCTTCTGTCCCTGCATCTGTTTCCTCAGCGTCCGTATCCTGCGCGTCCGTTGTCCCGGCAGCAGGAGGAATTTCCGCCTGGACTGTACCTTGTCTGGCCTCAGTTTCTTCCAGTTCAGCGGGCGGCACAGAAGCACCTTCAGTCCCTGTGCCGGTTATCTGGATCTCCTCTACTGCGCATGAAGAGGCAGGAAGGAGAAAAACAGGAAAGAAAAGAAGGGCAATAAGCTCAATGTGAACAAGTATTGAAAAAATTTTTGTACACATAAGAAAACATTAGAGATCTTACACCTGTTTGGCAAGCACCGTTTTTCAGGCCGCACCGGCCTCTGTATGCGCAGTTGCCCAAAGGCATATGTACGGGTACACTGTCAAAAAGACAGCAGTGAACAGTCAGATGCCGCCTGGATGAAGGCTTTTTCTGTGAAAACAGGAGTCTGACCGGATCTGGTGACAAGAGAGCCGGACTTTTGTTGGTTGGGAATGCACAGGCACTGCGGAATATCTCCTGGTTCCACGCTCTGCGACCTTCAGGTTTTGCGCTGTCAGGTACATTTTTAAGGAGGACGCGATTCTTCCTGCCGTGTACGCCGCAGGTTTTTTCGCATACTTTTTGATGAAAATTATAGACAAGCTGAAAGCACAGAGAAAGCCGTTTGTTTCTGTGGAATTTTTTCCGCCTGCAAGCGAAGAGGCCATGAAGGATTTCTATGTGGCCGTGGACAAGCTGGGCGAAGTTAATCCTCTTTTTGTCTCAGTAACCTACGGTGCAGGCGGCGGAAAGCAGGACAAGACCCTGGATATTGCCACGCAGCTGGCCCAGATGGGGCATTGCGTCATGAGCCATCTGACCTGCGTCAATGCCAAGGTCTACGGGCTTGCGAACTATCTGGGACGCCTGCAGGATGCAGGGGTTGAGAATGTCCTGGCCCTGAGGGGAGACCCGCCCAGAGGCGAGCAGTGGTCCTGGGAGGGCCGTCCTTTCCAGCACGCCTCAGACCTTGTGCGCTATATACGCCTGCAGGCCAGTGAAATGTGCATTGCCGTTGCCGGCTATCCCTGCCCTCATCCGCAGTCCATCAACTATACCGAGGACAGAAGGCATACGCTGGCAAAAATCCGCTACGGGGCAGACTTTGCCGTTACCCAGCTGTTCTACGATGTGCGCGAATACTTTGAGCTGGTAGACTGGCTGCATGAGCACGGCTGCGACGTCCCTGTTATTCCGGGAATACTGCCCATACAGAGCTTTTCAGGCTTAAGGCGCGTTCTTTCCATGTGCGGGGCCTCCATTCCTGGCAAGCTCTTCCTCGATCTTATGGAAGCTGACAGAAGGGGAGGCGATGCCGAGGTCGCAAAAATGGGCATGGACATAGCAGTGGACATGATATCTAAACTGCTTATAGGCGGTGCCCCCGGCGTACATTTATATACGCTTAACAAGGCCGAAATGTGCCTTGTCCTGGCCAGGGAATGCGGGCTTGTCCATTAGAGCGGCAGGCGGGGAGTTTTTAATGCCGGATTCAGCGGCGCATGCATGCACGGAAAAGCAGAAAAGGCTTGATCGGCTGGCCATGCTGGCTGATCTCTATCATCGTGGCCTGTATGTCCCTGACCTGACTGCGCTTGCCCTGGCCATGCTGGAAAAGGAACCGCAGCTTTTTGGCGGAACTGGTGAAGGCAGGTGCCAGGGATCAGTCCCTGCCCCTGACCAAAAAAGAAGATGACGCAATAAAAAAGGACAAAAAAACTCCCCTTCACGGGGAGTTTTTTAGTTACTGCATACATTCAGTTTTTGCCGGACAATATCTTTTTGGCCTTGCTGAACAGGCTTTCGCTCCGGGACTTTGTGTACTCGTCAAACTCTTTCAGCATCTTGATTTGCTTGTCATCCAGCTTGGTCGGTGTCAGTACCGTAACCTGTACAAGCAGGTCGCCATGACGTCTGGGGTTGCTGGGATAAGGCATGCCTTTGTCGCGCAGCTTGTGGATACTGCCGCTCTGTATGCCGGCAGGCAGCTTCAAGGTAAGCTCTTCATCCAGCCCCGGGACAGTCAGGCTACAGCCGAGAGCTGCATCCACAAAGCTGATTTCGGCGGTGTACAGCAGATCATGTCCGTCACGTTCATAAATTTTGCTGGGCTCAACGTTGAGGATAACGTAGAGATCGCCGTTAGGACCGCCATTGATGCCGGGATTTCCCTCTCCCTGCACACGCAGCCTGGTCCCCGAGTCAACACCAGCCGGAATCCGCAGAAAGATTTCTTTTTCTTTCATGACCTGGCCGGAACCATGACATGTCTTGCAGGGATTGGTGATAATCTGGCCTGTGCCGTGGCAGTTGGGGCAGGGTGTTGTAATGGAGAAAAAGCTCTGTCCGGTCCGGATCTGGCCCCGTCCCTGACAGCGCGGGCAGACCTGGGGCTTGCTACCCTGGGCAGCACCTGTGCCGTGGCATTCTTCACAGGGGCAGGCGTGGCTCAGCGGTACCCTCTTTTCGTCGCCATGGGCAGCTTCTTCAAAAGTGACCGTCAGCCTGATGCGCAGGTCGTCGCCCTGCATGGGGCCGTTTCTGGACGCTGAGCCGCCTCCGAAGAAGGCGCTGAAAAGATCCTCAAAATTAGAGAAGACATCGCCGCCGCCGTTGAAGCCCTGGCCGTGGCCTAAGCCGTCAAAGCCAAACTGGTCGTATCTTGCCCGCTTTTCTTCATCGCGCAGGACACTGTAGGCCTCGGCAGCTTCCTTGAATTTCTCCTCGGCTTCCTTGTTGCCGGGATTCCTGTCAGGATGATACTGGAATGTCAGCTTGCGATAGGCTTTTTTTAATTCATCAGCAGAGGCGTTTCTTGGAACACCAAGAACCTCGTAATAGTCTCTCTTGTTTTCCATGATCTTTCAGATATCTGTCCGTGTCAGCAGGGATGTTTACTTCTCTGCCTTGCCGGGAAGCACCTTGCCGGCTGCAATTTCACGCAGGGCCGTCACGATTTCCTTGTTTTCAGAAGCAATCAGGGGCTGATAGCCGTCTCTGTACTGGTGGACACGCTTAATAGCCATTTGCACGAGAAGAAAGCGGTTCTGAACCTGCTGCTGGCAGTCTTCAACAGTGATGCGGGCCATATAAACCTCCATGGCACAATACAAATCTTTATTAAAGTAGATATCGTGCCAGATGTGTCAAGGGCAAAAAAGGAGTTGTGTCAATAGGAAATTTGTTTCAATACGTTTTGAATTGTTACTCTGTCAAGAACCATGTGCAAGGATTATTGAAGATGTTTTTTCCTGTCTTTTGGCTGCACCTCAAAATGAGACTGCGCCCGGCATTTGGGCGCTTTATCATTTGGGACAAAAAGAATATAGCTAACCGCAAAATACAGACAGGAGCATCTTTATGCGCGAAAAACGGAATTTCGCCCAGGAAACTTGTATCAGAAGCATGGGCAAGCTTATGCAGCAGACCAGCATGATCTGGCCTGGTGCCAGAATAGGCGTGGCTGTCTCAGGCGGCGTAGACAGCTTTGTCCTGCTGAAATGCCTGCGCATCCGCCAGGGGATTGTCCCTTTCCCTTTTGAAATTTTTGCCATTCATCTCAACCCCGGCTTTGACACGTCCAATCACATGGTCCTGGCTGACTGGCTTAAGGACAACGGCATCCCCGGCCATATTGAGGTGACGGACTACGGCCTGCAGGGGCACTCTGAGCAGAACAGAAGAAACAGCGCCTGCTTCAGGTGCGCCTGGCTCAGAAGGCGGCGTCTTTTTGAGCTTTGCCGCGAATACCACCTGACTCATCTGGCCATAGGCCACAATGCCGATGACCTTGTAACAACCTTTTTTATGAATCTCTGCCGCAACGGGCGTGTGGACGGCATGTCCATCAATGAGCCCTTTTTCGGCGGAGCCCTTCGTGTGGTCCGTCCTCTCCTGCTGGTGGAAAAGAAATACATCAGGGCTGCTGCCAAAAAATGGGAACTGCCGATCTGGAACAATCCCTGCCCCTCTGCCGGACACACATCGCGTTCTGATATGGATGAAACGCTGAAAAACCTGTACCATGTTACGGGAAACGCCCGTACCTGTATTTTTAACGGTCTGACACGCTGGCAGTTTGACAAGGAAAAAACTGACAGGGACGGTACTGACTAAAAGCCTGTGCAGCAGGCTGTTTTTGCGTGAGGAATCCCGTTTTTCTGTATGCACAGGACCGGCCTGTCGTACAAGGTCTTGAAATACACGCCGTTTCGTAGCATTCTTCCGGCGACTGCCGACCCGGGCAGCCACTTTATCCTTAATATATCGATATCATCTTTCCTGTCAGGGAGTTTTTATAATGGAATTCAGCTTTTTTACCATGATTGCCAATGCCAGCCTTGTGGCAAAAGGCGTGCTGGCCATCCTCGTCTTCATGTCTGTGGCAAGCTGGGGACTTATGATTCAGAAGGCCATTCTGCTTGGCAGTGCCAGGCGCAAGGCTGCTGCCGGAACAGACAGATTTGAAAGGGCTGCCAACTTGCGCGAGGCAGTGCAGCAGCTGGGCGCAGACCCGTCCTCTCCGCTGTATTCCGTAGCCCAGAAGGGTGTCCTTGAATTTAACCGTTCAAAGGAACTGGGCAATACTTCCGATGTTATCGTGGACAACGTGCGCCGTTCCCTGCGCCAGGGTGTCGGCTCCGAGCTTTCCAGGCTGCAGGCTTCATTTTCCGCCCTGGCAACCTGTTCCAATACGGCTCCCTTTATCGGCCTTTTCGGTACGGTCT